>CBINHQ010000180.1:0-5306 GCA_966250475.1 uncultured Chitinophagaceae bacterium | reverse complement strand
GATTTCACTATCGCGCATTGCAATTTTCAATTAAGAGGTGAAGAGAGTGAGCGCGACGAGGCATTTGTGAAAAGCCTCGGGAAGAAGTATGCTGTAGAAGTGTTCACGAAGAGATTCGATACCGAGGCTTATGCATCATCAAACAAACTCTCCATCCAGGAGGCCGCACGGGAACTTCGATACGGATGGTTCAACGATATTTTGAATGAATGGCAGAGCAAAGAGAAGCATCCCGCATGGCTGCTCACCGCGCATCATGCAGATGACAATGCAGAAACTCTGCTGATGAACTTCTGCCGTGGTACAGGCCTCGCGGGTCTCAAAGGCATTCCAGCGAGTTCGGGAAGAATTCGCCGCCCTCTGCTTTCGTTTTCCCGCGCACAAATAAGTGAGTTCGCAAGAGAAAATTCGCTGGAGTTCGTCGAAGATTCTTCGAACGAGTCTGTGAAATACACCCGCAATCTTTTTCGCCATGAAGTGATTCCCGCTATCAGTAAGGCATATCCTTCGGTCAAAGAAAACCTCGTGCACAATGCTGAAAGATTTGCTGAGATCGAAAGGCTTTATCGTGTTGCGGTTGACGGCATCATTGTAAAGCTATGCAAGAAGAAAGGCAACGAAGTGCACATTCCTATCAAGCAATTACTAGGGTATGAAAACAGGGCATTGATCTTCGAGGTCATCTCAACCTATGGTTTCGTGGAGAAGCAGGTTGAAGAATTGATCAAACTTTCTTCGGGTGAATCGGGCAGGTTCATCGTTTCGCCTGATGGAAACTACCGCATCATTCATCATCGGCACTGGTTCATCATCAGTCCGGCTACTTCTGCAGAAGCGGAGAACATTATCATTACGGAGGAAAACAACGAACTCAATTACGGTACGCATCAATTAAGAATTCAATCAATCACTCCAAAAGGAAAAGCATTGTCGATGATCAGAAAAGGTGAAGCTGCAACTACCATCGCGCAATTGGATGCGAGGTTGATTGAATTCCCGTTGTTGCTTCGCAAGTGGAAGGAAGGAGATTATTTCTATCCGCTGGGCATGAGAAAGAAGAAGAAGGTAGCGAGATTTCTCATCGATCAGCGAATGTCGAAGTCGGCGAAGGAAAACGTATGGGTGATCGAAATGAACCGGAAGATCATCTGGGTGGTGAATCATCGAATCGATGACCGGTTCAAGATAACTGCGAATACGAAAGAGATCCTTGAGATCAGTTCCAACCCTTTGCCCTGAGGTAAGCCTTCACTCCGTTTACAAAACCTTCCCATGCATTGTAGTCCGCAATGAGTTTTCCGGCAACGAATACGAAGAGCAAACCAAACAATGCGCCCCACATGTGAGCAGAATGGTTGATGTTTCCTCCTCCCTTCTTGTCGAGCACATAAGAAATGATCAGGAAGAGCGGAGCGAAGATGAATCCGGGAATGAACGGAGGTATGATGAAGAATCCCACTTCGACATACGGCGCAAGCAAAAGGCCTGCGAAGATCACTGCCGATACTGCTCCCGATGCGCCGAGGCTCCTGTAGTGATAACTGTTTCTGTGTTTGAAATAAGTCGGTAATAGTGAAAACAGCAAGGCCAGGACATACATTCCCAGGTACAGCGGCTTTCCGAGTCTGCCGAAGAGCGCTACAAATTCATCCTCCACGAATTTTCCAAACAGGTACAATGAAAGCATGTTGAAGATCAGGTGCGCATAATCGGCGTGGATCAATCCGCAACTGAAGAACCTGTACCATTGATTGCGTTGCGATATGGCAGGAGGGTAGAAGATGAGATCGTCGATTATCCTGGGATTACTGAAGGCACTGATGGATATTAATGCCGTGATGATTACTATGATGATGGTAATGCTCATTCCTGTTGAATTAGCTAACTAATTAATTAGTCAATTAGTCAATTGTGGTGATACTTCTCGTTTCGCAATATACTGCATGCACGGTAGACTTGTTCGGCTAATATCAATCTGACTAATTGATGAGGAAAGGTGAGACTGGAAAGACTCCATTTAAAGTCAGCCCGATCGAGCACCGCCTTGTCAATTCCGAAAGCGCCGCCGATCAGGAATACGAGTCTCTTTGTGCTTTCATTCGCCCTCGCCTGGATGAAATTCGCTAGCGTAACAGAACTCATTTCCTTTCCGCGCTCGTCAAGGGCGACGAGATAATCATCATTGCCGATCATGCCGAGAATGATCTCTCCTTCCTTTCGCTTCAATTCCGGTTCATTCATCGAGGCAGAATTCTTCGGCGGCGGTACGATTGTCCATTCCGCCTTGAAATACTTCTGTATTCTGCCGGTGAATTCTTTAACACCCGAAGCCACGTAGGCTTCGTCCTGCCTGCCGATGCTGATGAACTGTATCTTCATTGCGGATCAGAATGCTTTCCTCGGAACATCAGCCTTAATGTCGACCTCGGTCACCGTGCCATATTTCTTCGCGATCTCTTTGATGTCCGCAGCCTTACCGACCATTACAAACTGAAGCTTGTCCTTCGGGAAATACTTCGCAATGATGTCTCGCGCTTTGTCAACGGTAAGTCCGTCTACATTTTTCTGAAAATCGTTGATGTATTTCTCGTCGAAATTGTACCAAAACATCTGCGTGAGGAGCGAAGCGAGTTGTCCTGCAGTCTCGAAATCCGGAGGGAACTGTCCCTTCACATAATTCTTTGCAGAGGTGAGCGCTTCTTCGGAGATTCCATCCTTGTGCAGTTTATCGAGTACCTCTAGCGCCTTGTCGATGGCCTCGCCGGTGGTTTCCTTCGCGGTGAAGGTGGAGATGTAGAATGAACCTCCGTTCTTCAAAGGATTGAACGCGCTTCGTGCACCGTAGGTTAATCCTGTGTTCACGCGTAGTTCATCATTCAGCATGGAAGTAAACCTTCCACCGAATAGAGTATTGACTACCTCGATGGCAACGAAGTCAGGATTGTTCCTGCTGATGCCTTTCGAGCCGATGAGGAAAGTCGTTTCCTTCGCATCATCTTTGTTGATGAGAAGCACGCGATTGCTGTTTTGCGATTGAATGTTGTTTGTAGCAAGGTTCTTCTGTGTGCTCTTTCCTTTGGGCCAGGATGAGAAAAGCTTCGTGACCGCAGCCTTCATATCCTTCGTGTTGAAGTCTCCAACGATTGCAATGGCTGCGCCGTTGGGAATGTAGTTCTCATTGTAGAATTTCTTCACGTCATCTACACTCAATTGAGATACTGTAGCGATCTGACCAGGAACGGTATTCCCATACACGTGATCACCGTAAAGGAATCTGTCGAAGTATGAACCTATTACCGATCTCGGGCTTTCCTTCGCCTGTTCCAGATTGGTGAGCACTCTCTTCTTTTCTTTTTCGAATTCTGTAGCGTCGAACACGGGCTTCGTCAACACGTCTTTGATGATGTCGAGTACTTTGTCTTTATCCTTCGCCGCGAACTTCGCGCTCATTCCTGCGGATTCTTTCGAAGCATACGTGTTAAGTGTGGCGCCGATGAAATCAAGTTCCGCATCGAGCTTTGCTTTCGGATAGTTCTGGCTGCCGTGTTTGAGAGCAACAGCAGTGAGTGAGGCGAGGCCTGACTGCGTTCCGTCGTAGATGGCTCCTGCAGGAAGAACCACGGATACATTGATCATGGGAACCTCATGATGTTCCATCAGGTAAACCGTCAAGCCGTTTTTCAGTTTGAACTTCTCGTATTTGGGAAGCTTGTAGTCCTGCCCTAAGACCTGCACACAAGCAAGCACCATGAAGGCAAGGGGAAGAAAATATTTCAATTTTTTCATTGTAATGTGTTGTGATGGTTGTTGAATCTATTCAGCGGGATTTGTCTTGAGTACGCCAACTGTCCTTTTTGTTTGCATGAAATAGAAGTTGGCAACGCGCTTGATGTCGGCAACGGTGACCTTGTTGTATTCTGCAGGTGCGTCAAACATTTTGCGATAGTCGCCGAAGAAAAGTTCGTACGTGCCGATGTTGTTTGACTTGCCATTGATGGTTTCAACCTGGCCGTAGAAATCGATCAGCTTTTGATTCTTCACCTTCTGCAATTCCTGCTCGGTGACTCCGTTCCTCTTAATGTCACTAAGCACTTCATAGATTGCATTTTCTAAATCCTTTTCGTCAACGCCTTTTGCCGTCACCGCGCCGATGCCCATGAGATATGGATCGAAGCTTGGGCCGAAGGTTGAGAACACAGTTGTTGCGAGCTGACGCTTGTCTACTAGTTCGGAATAGAGCCTGGAAGATTTTCCATTCGAGAGAATGTCGTCGAGGATGCTCAGTGCGTAGTAGTCTGGGTGCTTTGCCTCGGGAACCGGATAGGCGATGAACAGATATGGTGTGGCTACATCTTTCTGTGTGATGATCCTTCTTTCTCCTGTCTGCGGAGGTTCCACCGCGTGTACTGCAGGAGGCTCAGGTTGGGAAGGAATGGGCTCGAGGTATTTCTCGGCAAGACGCTTCACATCTTCAACCTTCACTGCGCCGGAAACTACAACCACGCAATTGTTGGGTGCATAATATGTTTTGAAGTATCGCTCGAGATCTGATTGCTTCCAGTTCTTCATGTCGTGTTCGTAGCCGATCACTGACCAGTGGTAAGGATGTTCGATGAATACCTGCGCCTTCACGTCTTCCATCAGCACGCGCCAGGGAGAGTTCTCTCTTCCGGTGCTGCGTTCAGAAAGCACAACGCCTCTCTCACTTTCTACCATGTTGGGATCGATGCTGAGACTGGAGATGCGGTCAGCTTCGAGATCGAAGATCACTTCCATGGCGGAGGTTGGGAACCAGTTCGTGTATACGGTTACATTCTCGGTGGTGTAGGCATTGTTTGCGCCGCCGTGAAACTCCATGGTCTGGTCGAATTTCTTGGGGCCGTATTTCTTCGCGCCGTTAAACATCATGTGCTCGAAAAAATGCGAAAGGCCGGTGATGCCCTGGTATTCGTTTCGGGAACCAACCTTGTAGAAGAGGTACATGTTGGCGTTGGGAATGGAATTGTCCTCCACAACGAGGAACTTCATTCCGTTCTTCAGCGTGAAGGTCTTTACGTCGTCGGCGGTCATTTGCGCGGAGGCGCTGAAGCCGAGGAAAACTAATGGCAGGAGTATTCTCATCATAAGTTTGATTAGGTGGCTAAGCTACTGAAAAAAAAGGTTTAAGGGTTTAAGGGTTTAAAGGTTTATGGGCTGGACCATTGGCCACGGATTTATTATGATTGTTTATGATTGACGCAGATAGAACCCTTGTTGGGGAGAGGATTTTTTTGGCCACGGATGACACGGATTGACACGGATTTGAT
>CBINHQ010000179.1:0-5318 GCA_966250475.1 uncultured Chitinophagaceae bacterium | reverse complement strand
TTGTAAGTCTTGGCGAGTTCAATCTTATCCATGCCATCATTGTCGCCGGAGATGATCAACACCGGTGCGGTGATCTTCGCAATGTTCTCATCGCCCATGTCGAATGGCTCCGCGGCCTTGACAAACATCTGCTCTAGGAAGGGCACCCATTTTGTTTTGTCCGGCGCTACTGAATCGTAGGCAACTTGCAAGGGTGAGCCTACGAAGTACTCGGGTTTCAGGTCTTTCAATACTGCGTTCACCTCAGGAAGCCAACCCGCACTCTTGTGCACAGATGAAATGATGACCAGCCTCTTCAACCGCTTCGGACTCTGTATCGCAAACTTGTAAGCTATCTGCCCGCCGAAGCTATATCCAATCACATCCGCACTGTCAATCTTAAGATGGTCCAATACCTTCTCCACATCGCTGGCCAGGATATCCAATGTCATATTTCTAAAAGAAAAAGGAGTATGGCCATGGCCCTGCATCTCTATTGCAATCACCTTTCTCTTCTTCGCCAGTTCGGGAATGATCTGTCCCCAATTCAATCCAATGGTGTAGTAGGCACCGTGCAACAACACAACCGGATCACCTTCACCATACACTTCATAATAAACTTTGATGCCATTCGCCTTTGCATAGCCACTGGTGTCAGGCTTCAAGGTTTGTGCATTTGAGGTTGAGGCTGCGATCAGAAAGATGGAGCTCAGGAGTAGGTAGGTAAAATATTTCATGGTAGTAAAGATAAGTTTTTAGACCAGGTAGCAACCCAACCTCAAACTTCAAACTTCAAACCTTTGGGGCTGGACCATTGAACGCGGATTTCTTATGATTGCTTATGATTTATTATGATCGATCATAAGTGATCATAACTGATCATAATTTATCATAACAAATCTGTGTCCCATGGTCCTAAGCTTGAATACTCCCAGAGAGCGGAGAGAGAGGGATTCGAACCCTCGGTACAGTTGCCCGCACAACGGTTTTCGAGACCGTCCCATTCGACCGCTCTGGCATCTCTCCGGCGCAAAAATAAGCAGTTGAAGGAGATTTCTTGCACAGGCTCAGCCCTCCCTCCTCCCCGATAAATATCAGCCTGAATCCTGACCCTACTCACCCCCGATCTTCAAAAAAATGAAGTAATTTGTAAGTATTAAACCGACGTTATCATGAACTACACAGAGAACTTCGACGGCATCAAACTAGATGTCCAGGCCGTAGACGTGGACATTGAGGATAAGCTGCAACAAATGATCAGAGAGACTATTACCCGGCTAAGAAAATACACTTCCGATGTGAACTTTGTCGACGTGTACATCACCGACAAAAGTGATAAATCAACCAACCCCAAATCCCTCGGCATGCGCTTCGGCATTCCAGGAAAAGATGCCTATGCTTCCGATACAGGAGACAATTGGTACGCGCTGCTGAAGAATGTGGAAGAGAAGTTATGGCGCCAGCTTGAGAAGAAAGGAAATTAATTAATTAATTAGCTAATTTGTTAATTAGTTAATTAGGAAAGAGTCTGGTTATGTCAGCGTCCAAATCATTAGCTAATTAGTTAATTAGTTAATGAGGAAAGAGTCGGGTTATGTCAGCGTCCAAATCATTAGCTAATTAGCTAATTAACTAATTAACTAATTAAAAAGAGGCTTAGCCCCGAAGTATCTTCTCCATCGCTCTTCCCTTGGCGAGTTCATCTACGAGCTTATCGAGGTATCTCACTTTCTTCATCAACGGATCTTCGATCTCTTCAATTCGATAGCCGCAGATCATTCCTGTGATGAGATGGGCATTGGGATTGAGTTTCGCCTTTTGGAAGAATGTCCCGAAGTCGGTCTTCTTGTCCATTATTTCCTGGAGTTTCTTCTTGTTGTAGCCGGTGAGCCATTGAATAACTTTCTGCAATTCTTCCTCGCTCCTCCCCTTCTTCTCCACCTTCTGCACATACATCGGGTAGACGGATGCAAAACTCATTTTGGCTACGCGGGCGCTCTGTTCAGCGGGATCCTTCATAATTTTTTGGGTTGATAGTTTCCTTTCAAAATAACGAAAAAATTATCACTGCTCCTCACCAACACGTGACGAATATCATCCCTCCTCCTGACCATTCTTATTTCCCAGGTTTGGCCATAGTCGCAATTTGTGAAATAAATACGCACGCCGTAAAGAAATGAACACACGCAAGTATTCCCCCGTTTTCAGGATCATGCACTGGCTGATCGCCATTTGTATGATCCTGCTGCTGGTCACCGTCTTCCTCCGCTTAGGTTGGATGAACAGGGACCACGTGGCTGCAATCCTCAATGGAGAATTGGGAAAACTCAATGTCGCCATCTCCAATGACGAGGCAGTAAGGATCGCGAAGCAGATCAGGAAGCCAATGTGGAACTGGCACATCTACCTCGGTTATGCATTGCTCGGTTTGTATGCGATCAGGATGATGCTTCCATTCCTCGGACAAATGAAATTCAACAATCCATTTGCTGAAGGCGCAACTGGAGTTGATCGCTTCAAGGCATGGGTGTACATCGCATTCTATCTCCTGCTTGGAATTTCCCTGGTGACAGGACTGCTGATTGAAATCGGCCCGGCGAGTTACAAGAAAGACCTCGAAGCCGTGCACAAACTTTCATTGTACTACGTGATTCCATTCATTGTAATTCACTTCGCGGGAATATTGCGAGCGGAGTTTGGTAAAGGAAAGGGGATTATTTCAAGATCGATTAGTGGATAATTGATTAATTAATTAATTAGCTAATTAGTTAATTGGTTAATTAGTTAATGATATCCTTGAAGCAAAGACCTTTTGTTATTGTATAGGTCACAAATTAATTCGCCGAAGACCGTATTGGCCCAGGCAAACCATTTGCGGGTGAACCTTGCTGGATCATCCTTGTGAAATGATTCATGCATGAAGCCGAGTCCGGCGTGTGTGCGCAGAAGCATCGAAATGCATTCCCTTATCTCCTTTTCATCGGAACTCGTCTGAGCTCTCATCACGATGCTCATTGGCCAGATGAGATCGAACCCAGTGTGCGGACTGCCAATTCCTTCCGCCGCACTTCCTTTGAAGAAGAATGGATTTGATGGCGACAACAACATTCTCCTCGTGTTCTGATAAATCAGATCTGTCTTGGGCATGATGCCGAGGTAAGGCATCGCAAGCAGCGAAGGCACATTCGCATCATCCATCAGATTGAAACTTCCGAATCCATTCACCTCGTATGCATACACGTTTCCAAACTTGGGATGATTCGCCACCGCATATTGCTTCAATGCATGATGGACTTCATTTGCTAAATTCTCACATTCGTTTGCGAGGTCGGGAAGCCTGTGAATGGAGTTTACCATCTCTGCGGCCTGCCTCAATGCATGAACGGCGAAGAAATTGGACGGCACAAGGAATGGAAAGATCGTGGCATCATCGCTTGGCCTGAACATGGAGCAGATCAATCCAACGGGATTAACAGGATATCCATACCCTTCGAGTGGCACGCCATCGGTTGCCCAGTCCGTCATTCGCTGAAACTTGTATGGCCCCTTGCCGTTCTTTCGTTGTTGCTCGCGGAATGTCCGCACGGTGAGCCTGATCGATTCGAGCCACAGACTATTAAACGGTGATGGATCATTGGTGAGCTTCCAATATTTGTGCGCGAGTCGAATGGGATAACAGAGCGAATCGATCTCCCATTTGCGTTCATGAATTCCAGGTTTCATCTCGGTGCGATCTGTTTCCTTCCATTCGCTCACTCTCGAACCATCCTTGTAAAATGAGTTTGCGTATGGATCGAGGTTGATGCATTTCGCCTGGCGGTTGATCACACCGGCAATGAGTTGCTGAAGTCGCACATCATCCTTCATCAATGGCAAATACGGCCAGACCTGGGCAGTGCTATCCCGCAGCCACATCGCATCAATGTCGCCGGTTATGACGTATGTATCTGGACGATTATCGATGACGGAATGATCTACGGTTGTATCAAGCGTATTCGGAAAACAATTCTCAAACAACCAGCCGAGTTCCTTACCGGGAATGGCAGACTTCACTTTCCTGATCATGGCCTCCACGGCCTCGCTGGTAAACTTTCTGTCTGCGAGTGGAGGTCGCAAGGATTCCAGTTCTGTTTTGCCAATCGCAAAAGACTTACTTCCTCCAAGTATGATTCCAGATGCGAGCAGGCTTCCATTACGAATGAATTCTTTTCTTGTCAGCATAAAAAATAATTTGATCAGTTAGCAATCCTATCCATCACAATCTCGAGCTCACCTCCGTTGATGATGTCGTTGTAATGAATGAATGGCTTTTCGTAAACTTTTCCATTCAACTTCATTTCCTTTATGTAAATATTCTCCGGTCCGTTGTTTTGTACTTTGATGCGAAACTGTTTCTTATCACCGAGATTAATAGTCACAGCATTGAAGAGCGGACTTCCAAACACAAATTTCCCATCGGCAGGATTGACCTGGTAGAAGCCGATAGATGATAACACATACCATGCTGACATTTGTCCTACGTCTTCATTGCCGCAGAGACCATCGGGTGTGTCGTGGTAGAGGCTGTCGAGAATGTATCGCACTTTTTCCGCTGTGCGGGATGGCTTGCCTGCAAGTGCATACAGGTATGCAATGTGATGACTCGGTTCATTGCCATGGGCGTATTGACCTATCAGGCCCGTGATATCGTTCGATGCTTCTGCACCCATGCTGCCTTCGGTGGTGAACAATGAATCGAGCTTGCTAATGAATGCATCCCTTCCTCCCATCAACTTTATCAAGCCTTCAACATCATGTGGAACGAGCCAGGAGTATTGCCATGAGTTTCCTTCGGAGAAATCATCCTTCATGTGTTTTGCCTCGAAGGGACTGAAGGGAGTTCTCCATTTCGTATCGGAAATTCTCCCACGCATGAATTTGATAGTGGTGTCAAAATACATTTGGTAATTGCGTGAGCGCTTGCTGAAGTACTCGTAGTCTTCCATCTTACCCATTCGTTTAGCCATCTCCGCGATGCCCCAGTCGGCAATGGCATACTCGAGTCCCATTGCCGTTGACTCGACCATGCTGTCCGCAGGAATGTATCCAGGCTCCTTCACGAATTTGAGGCCTCGCTCATCGAGCATCGCGGTTGTCTTCACGGCTTCCCAGGCAAGCAGTGTGTCAAATCCTCTGAAGCCTTTCAGGTAAGCATCCGTCACCACATGAATGCCGCTGTTGCCGGGCATGGTATTCGTCTCGTTGCCCATGAGGTGCCATACGGGAAGTTTGCCTTGCTGTTGGTAGATGGCAAGCATGGTTGAGACCATATCATTCACGCGCTCACGCTGATTGATGGT
>CBINHQ010000178.1:0-5369 GCA_966250475.1 uncultured Chitinophagaceae bacterium | reverse complement strand
ATGACGATTTGGTGGTGGAGGCGGGGGAGGAAATTCAGGGCCGGGGGAGGGCCCCGCGACAATCCCACCCTCTTGCCCACTGCATTCTCCCATCACCACTCCCTCATCCCTTCTTCCCCCTTTATTAATTACCCCAATCTCTCACCCCACTCTCCCCCTGCCAAACTCCCCCACCCCACTTCTTCAAGTTTTTAACAATCAACCCCACCGCTTTACACATAACAAATGATCTCAATCAACTATCCCGAATTATGGTATTTCCATGACTTTTCAGTGTTCGTCAACCCTCCAATTTTCGTAAATTCGCAGTCGGCAAAACCAAAACTGTCTCCCTAAGGACAGTTTTTTTTATTAACCCTATTCTAAATTCAAACACGCAGCCCATGTCTTATCCTATTAGAAAAACCCTGGTTGCCGCGACGCTGGTGATTGCCAGTTTGATGCTTGCTGCATCCACGAATCGAAATACTGTTGCTGATTCCCCAAATACATCCGTTGTATCAGAAACGAATGTACCTACGCCTTCTCCAGCTCCGGCACCTACGCCAAATCCTGATTCAAACATTCACGAAGGCGCCATGGCAGCCGCTGCCATTTACTCCGGTGCGGGATTAAAGAAGGCAGGTCTCAACCAGAGGGCTTTCGAACTCGCCTGGGAAGCCTATGAAAGCCTCGAAGAAGAAGGTCGCATTGAAAAATCGGACCTCCTCACCGTAATCGATTTCAGTCAACCCAGTACAAAGAAGAGACTTTACGTAATCGATGTGGATGATCAGAAGATACTTTACCAATCCGTCGTATCTCATGGAAGAAATACCGGCGCTCTTTGGGCGAAGAAGTTTTCGAACCGGGTTGGATCTAACATGAGCAGCCCAGGACTGTACCTTACTGCGGAAACTTACATGGGCGGAAACGGATACTCACTTCGTCTTGATGGTCTCGACCGCGGCATCAACGACAATGCACGCCGCCGCGCAATAGTGATGCATGGTGCACCCTACGCAAGCGAGTCGACCATTCGTTCACTCGGCTACCTCGGTCGCAGCCAGGGTTGTCCCGCATTGCCTGTGTCTATCTCCAAAAAAGTTATAAACACTATCAAGGGTGGAAGCGTCCTGTATATTTACGCTCCTCAATAACTAATTAACACATCAGTGAATTAGTTATGGCCATCAGCGAGCCTGTGAATTTGGCCTATAACCAATTATTGTGAATCTTTGAGCATTAATTGAATCATATGCTCAGGATCGGAATATTCGGGGTCGGACATCTCGGCAAGTTTCATTTGAATAACTGGAAGGAAATCTCGGGAGTTGAGCTTGTTGGCTTCTATGATCCCGATGACGACAACGCCGCCGCCGTTTCCGAAAAATACCAGCTCCCCCGCTTTCTCGATCCCGATGCACTGATCAATTCCTGCGACGCGATTGACGTTGTTGCCCCCACTAATTTTCACTTCGAATGGTGCGAGCGCGCTATTAAGAAAGGCAGACACGTATTCGTGGAGAAGCCGCTGGCAAACACAATGGAAGAAGCGAGGCAACTCGTGAAGCTAACTAACGAGTCGGGCGTAAAACTCCAGGTTGGTCACGTTGAACGCTTCAATCCTGCTTTCATCGCCTTGAAGGACGCGGAGCTTCACCCCATGTTCATCGAAGTGCATCGTCTTGCGCAGTTCAATCCCCGTGGTACTGAGGTGAGCGTGATCCTCGACCTCATGATCCACGATATCGACATCATACTTAGCATTGTGAAGAGCGATGTAAAAAATATCTACGCAAGCGGTGTGGCTGTGTTGACGGAAACGCCCGACATCGCGAACGTCCGCATCGAGTTTCATAATGGCTGTGTGGCGAATCTCACTTCGAGCAGGATTTCAATGAAGAAGATGCGGAAGATGCGCATCTTTCAGAAGGATGCCTATCTTGGCATCGACTTCCTGAACAAGAAAACAGAGATCATTAAGTTGAAAGGCAGCGAGGACCCTAACGTGTTCTCCTTCGACATAGAAACCTCATCCGGAAAGAAGACAATCGCAGTGGCAAATCCTGCGGTTCCGGAAGTGAATGCGATCAAGAGAGAACTGGAGGAATTCCGCGATGCCATTCTCAACAATACTAGGACAGTTGTTTCCGAACTGGATGGATACCTGGCCATGGATGTGGCTCACCAGATTCTCGGAAAAATCGGGAAGAATATCCTGAGCCACTGATAAATGAGTTCCACGAGAAAAATATCCGTTACATGGTATGTACTCACCGACTACCTCACGGCCGCACTCGCATGGCTCTGCTTCAGCTACGCAAGAAGCAAGATGCTTGATGATCCGGGCGCATTTCCTCCGGGATATGAGTCGTGGCTCTACACGGTGCTGGTTGTGCCGGCAGGATGGCTGATCCTTTATTCTGTCGCCGGTACTTATCATTCATTATACAAGAAATCCAGGCTGCAGGAATTCACCATCACCTTTGTGTGCAGCCTTCTCGGCGCCATTATTTACTTCGGGTTATTCGTGGTAAACGATCCCACTGACAGCCCAACATATTTCTTCCAATCGTTCGCAATTCTCGCCTCGGCACATTTCGTGCTCACATTTCTCGGAAGACTCATTCTCCTAAATGCAGTGAAGAGGCAACTACTCTCGGGAAGAATTCATTTCAACACATTGATGATAGGAAGCCAGGAGAATGCGATCCGCGTGTTCAGAGAAACGGAAAGTAACCTGCAGGATGGAGGATATCGCTACGTGGGATTTCTTTCCTCCGACGCGCAGGGACGCAACGGCATTCGAAAACACATTCCCCAACTCGGAACAATTGAAGATCTCGAGTCAGTTATCAATGAAAACAAGATCAAACAGGTTGTGATCGCAATGGAAAAGACCCAGGTTCCCGAAATGGAGAACATCATCGACAGGTTGAGTGAACTGGATGTGGAGATCAAGATACAACCTAGTACACTCGACATTCTTTCCGGTGCGGTGAAGACGAACAATGTTCTCGGCGCTCCTCTCATGGACCTGAAGACGGGACTGATGCCCGACTGGCAGCAGAACATAAAGCGACTGATCGATGTGATTGCAGGACTTATCGGATTAGTGTTGCTTTCGCCCCTCTTCCTATTCATCGCAATAAGAGTGAAGTATTCTTCGAAAGGTCCGATCCTCTTCTCACAACAACGCATCGGATACAAAGGAAGACCCTTCCGAATGTATAAGTTTAGATCGATGGTGCAGGATGCAGAACCGGAAGGCCCTGCACTCTCATCATCCAACGATCCGCGCATCACGCGCTGGGGTAGAGTAATGAGAAAATGGAGACTCGATGAACTGCCTCAACTCTGGAACATTCTCATCGGAGAAATGAGTCTCGTGGGTCCGAGACCAGAGAGAAGATTCTACATCGACCAGGTAGTCGAACGCTTTCCTTATTACAAGTACTTGCTGAAGGTTAAACCGGGTCTCACGAGTTGGGGCATGGTGCAGTTTGGTTATGCGGAAAACGTGGAAGAAATGATCGAACGAAGCAAATTCGACCTGCTGTATATCGAGAACGTATCACTCGCACTTGACTTCAAGATTTTGATCCACACCATACGAATCATCCTCAAAGGCAAAGGGAAATGATTTCGCTACAAAACATTGAACCAAATGGTTATTTTTACCATTGAAAAATCATCCTGGTGAAAAGACTGATACCCGCACTGCTACTGCTTCTTACTCTCGAATCCTACAGCCAGGATGGCTATTGGCAGCAACAGGTGAATTACAGAATCGACGTCTCCCTCAATGATTTACAACATAGCCTTGATGGTTTTGCACGAATTGAATACATCAACAATTCTCCTGACACACTCTACTACATCTGGTTTCACACCTGGCCAAATGCATACCGCAATGACAAGACTGCCTTCAGCGATCAGATGATCGAAAATGGCAACACTTCGTTTTATTTCTCATCGAAGGAAGATAAAGGCTACATCAACAAGCTTGATTTCAAAGTAAACAATCAGACCGCAGAAACGGAAGACCATCCGCAACACATCGACATCATCAAACTAAATCTTCCTTCTCCCCTCCCACCAGGTGAAAAAATTGAGATCACCACTCCCTTTCATGTGAAGCTACCGCATAACTTCTCCCGTGGCGGACACGATGGCCAAAGCTATCAGGTAACGCAATGGTATCCCAAGCCCGCAGTATACGACAGAGACGGCTGGCACCCGATGACATACATGGACCAGGGAGAGTTCTACAGCGAGTTCGGAGATTATGATGTTCGCATCACCGTGCCACAGAATTATGTGGTTGCTGCAACCGGAACACTTCAAACAAAAGAAGAATTGCAGTGGCTAATGGAGCGATCAAATTATTTCTGGGAACCAGTGAAGAGAAAGGTGAAGCAAAAAGGTGGAAGTTTCAAAACAGTATACGATCTATTTCCCCCCTCCGCAACTGAGATCAAGACGCTGCGCTATACACAAAAAATGGTGCATGATTTTGCATGGTTTGCCGACAAGCGTTTCGCAGTGAATTACGACACGTGCAAACTCGCTTCCGGAAGATTGATCAGCATTTTCAATTTTTACACTTCAGAATACAGCGATCCCTGGAAAGACAACCTTGCGAGAATCAAGTCCGCCATTCATCATTATTCTTCCCTGCTTGGCGAATATCCTTACGATGTAGTAAGCGTTGTGCAAGGGCCTGAGAGTTTCGGCGGAGGAATGGAGTACCCAACGATCACAGTAATCTCTCCCACAAAAGACAAGGAAGAACTGGACCTCACCATCGCACACGAGGTAGGGCATAACTGGTTCTATGGAGTGCTTGCCACCAATGAGCGTGCACATCCCTGGATGGATGAAGGAATGAATTCCTTCTATGAAGAAAAATACCACGAGTCGCGTTACGGTAAGCCCGGCAGCACAGACAGGATCATGCTCGAAACAGAAGCGCTTGCAGGCAATGACCAGCCCATGAACACTCATTCGGAGTTGTTAAGCGCTTCTAATTACGGCTTGATCGCTTATTACAAGTCGGCGCAATGGATGAAGCTGCTCGAGGAAAAAATGGGAACTGAAACTTTCCACAAGGCAATGAATGCCTACTATGAGAAATGGAAATTCAAACATCCGAGGCCGGAAGACTTCAGGCATGCAATGGAGGAAGCTACCGACAAAAATCTCGACTCCGTTTTCGCGCTAATAAATCAGAAAGGAATTCTTCCCGGAATGGAACGCAAGGGTACTGAATTCAATTTCTACCTACGCAAAGGTTGGGTGAAGGAATATCTCCGCAATCCCCCAAAGAACCTGGTCAGTTACGGACCAATGGTCGGCTTCAATTCATACGACAAATTAATGCTGGG
>CBINHQ010000177.1:0-5411 GCA_966250475.1 uncultured Chitinophagaceae bacterium | reverse complement strand
ATGAATTAAGGATGAAACTTGCGGAGAAGGAGAATGAGATCAACAGGATTCATCAAAAAGAACACCTTACCAAGGAGATGACTTCCATGCTCGACAATGCCTACAACGAGTTCAACGTTCTTCAAAGCAAGATGCAGAAGCTCGAGCTCCAGGTCAGTTCGTCGAAGATGATCAACATGGAATACGAGGACCTGAAAGAAGGCTATCACAAAATGGCCCGCGAATTTGAAGAGCAGCGCCAAAAGATGAGCGGCATGATGAGCGAAAACCAAAGCCTGCGCGATGTCCTCCGCGAAACCGAAGAGAAATTACGCGAATCAAACTTCCAGCGCCAGCAACTCCAGAAGCGCGTAGCCTACCTCGAAGAATTAACCAACGATCTTCACGTTGTCTCCGAAGCCAACAAGAAATTAGAGATGCAATTGAAACGCATCGGTGAGCTCGAGAGCATGCTGAATGTAGTGGCTGAGGAGAGAGACCAGCTCATGAGGGGGAATAAGGTTTAAAGGTTTAAGGGTTTATGGGTTGGGGGTTTGGGGTTTGAAGTTTGATGTTTGGTCTTCGAATAAAAAGACCTTTCCGAGCCCCGAAGGGGCGACACAGCATAGCACAGGGTGAAGCCCTGAGTTTCTGGAAAATTTGGTGTTGGGAGTTTGAAGTTTGAAGTTAATGTGCGTTCAAACTTCAAACTTCAAACTTCAAACCCCAAACCAGTCCTCTACGTATCTTTGCCTCATGCAGAACATCAGGGACATTCGAAAAACCTACGCCCGTAGCGAGCTGCACGAATCAGAAGTTAGCAGCAATCCCATCGATCAGTTTACAAAATGGTGGCAGGAGGCGGTTGATTCGGCCATTGATGAGGTGAATGCAATGACGCTTGCCACTGCTTCGCCCGATGGGTTGCCATCTGCGAGAATTGTTTTGCTGAAGGGATTCAACAACGATGGCTTCATATTTTTTACAAACTACGATAGTTACAAAGGCAGGCAACTCGCAGAGAACCCGAAGGCTTGCCTTGTATTTTTCTGGAAGGAACTCGAGCGACAGGTGCGCATCACCGGATTAGTGGAGAAGACGAGTGAATTGGAGAGCGATGAGTATTTCTATTCGAGACCGCAGGAGAGCAGGATTGGCGCGGCGGTTTCACCGCAGAGCCAGGTAGTACCCGGACGTGAATGGTTACAGAAAGAATTTGAAAAGCGCAGCAAGGATGAAAGCATTCCGCGTCCCGCGCATTGGGGCGGCTACCTTGTACGCCCGATAATGATTGAATTTTGGCAGGGTAGACCCGGCCGTTTGCATGACCGGATCCAATACAGCCTAAAAGATGATGGAAGTTGGGCCATCGAGAGGCTGGCGCCTTAATCAATTAGTTAATTAGCTAATTAGATAATTAGCTAATTGTACATTACTTTTTCTTTTCGGTTTTTTTCTTCTTCGTGGTGCTGGCCGGACGGCTATTTCCGAAAGATCCCTTGAAGCGTTTTCCTTTTGCGGTTTTTTTATCTCCTCTACCCATGATTGTGTTGTTTAATTGTGAAATGTAAAATTAAGGCTTAATCAAAAAGCTCCATCCAATTTCAGGATGGAGCTTTAAATAAAATTAAAATACGGTTACAGTTTAGCGGATAATTCCTTTCCGGCCTTGAAGCGTGCTACCTTACGCGCCTTGATCTTGATGATCTCACCAGTCTGAGGGTTGCGGCCGTTACGTGCAGCTCTCTTAGAGACAGAAAAAGTACCGAAACCAACGAGGGTTACCTTTCCACCGCCTTTCAATGTCTTTGTAACTGCTTCAATGAATGAATCCAACGCAGCATTTGCCTGAGTCTTCGTAATTCCTGCATCATCGGCAATCTTTGCAATTAATTCGCCTTTGTTCATAGTCGATATTTTATTGTGATTTATTAGAGGCGACAAAATTAGATTTTAAATGATACCAGCAAAAAAAATTATGCGGCATCAACCGGTTTCTCCCTCTCCTGGAATCTGCACCTAGCAAGGGTTTTAGGAGATTTACGATAGCGCATCACTATGAAAAAATCAATGTCAATAGCTGAAATGCTTACCTGTGGCGGATTTTGGAGTATGTTGATTTTTGTCGCCAGGGTAATTACGCCTAGGGGTTATTACTGTTTTCAATTGTAAAACCATTTTGCACAATCAATTCACAATCTGCATCAGTGTTCTGAATGATACAATCTTTTCTCCCCATTTGTCAAAGGTTTTCTGCCGCATGTCATGGGCATACTTGGAAATGTAGCGATTGTAATCAGCCTTGCTTTCCGTGTGAAACTGCACGGCATAGGTTACGCCATCCTCATCATCCAATTCCATCAAATGAAAAACCACGGCATGTGTGAAGCATCCGGTGGCTACAAGATCGGGAATGTGTTCGTTCCTCATCCATTCGAGCCATGAGGAAGAAATATCGTGACCGACTTTTGAAGTAACATTGTAAACGAGCATTTGCAAAGTTAAGTAGAATGGGATGTTCGCACTCTTCACTCCGCACTCCGCACTGTTCACTGCTCACTGTTCACTGTTCACTTCATCTCCAAGTATACCGGGCAATGGTCAGAATGCTTCACATCGGGGAAAATTTCCGCGTCCTTCAATCGCTTTTTTAAGTTTTCAGTAACATTGATGTAATCGATGCGCCAGCCTTTGTTGTTTAGTCTCACAGAGGGGAAACGCTGGCTCCACCATGAATAACGATGTGGTTCTGAATGAAAATGTCGGAAGGTGTCGATCCATCCCGTCTTGAAAAATTTATCCATCCACTCTCTTTCTTCGGGAAGGAAGCCGCTCGTCTTCTGATTACCCTTCGGATTATGAATGTCGATTTCTTTGTGTGCGATGTTGTAGTCGCCGCAGAGAATGAGATTCGGTTTTGTTTTTCGCAGTCCGTTCAGGTAAACTAAGAATTCATCAAGCCAGACGTATTTGAAGCTTTGGCGCTCTTCGCCGGTAGTGCCCGAGGGAAAGTATGCGTTGATCAAACGAATGTCGCCGAAATCCAGTTGCAGCACGCGGCCTTCATCATCGCTCACTTTGTGTCCGGTGCCGTATTGCACATGATCGGGTTTGATCTTCGAGAAGACGGCAACGCCGCTGTAGCCTTTCTTTTGCGCGCTGAACCAGTAGTTGTTGAATCCGAGTTCGCCGAATACAGTGTGATCAACATCTTGCTCCATTGCTTTCGTTTCCTGGATGCAGATCACATCGGCGGGATCTGTTTTCAACCATTCGATAAATCCTTTCTTTATTGCGGCGCGAATGCCATTCACGTTGTAACTGATGATGCGCATTGTATTAATGATTAAATTGTCCGGCAATTTACACCTTCGTATGAAAGTAGAGACAAAACCACTGGAAGGGCCGATAATTCCACCGAAGCAACCCGTATACCTCGATGGTCCGAAGAGCAGGGGATATGAGTTGAAGTTTGCGTGGAAGGTATTGGTCGAATTCATCAGGGCATTCCGTACGCTGCACTTCGTTGGACCATGCATTACTGTGTTTGGCTCCGCGAGATTTCCGGAAGATCATATCTATTACCAGCAAGCGAGAGAATTTGGCAGGAGAATCGCAGAGTTGGGATTCACGACGATGACGGGCGGAGGACCGGGAATAATGGAGGCTGCGAATCGCGGGGCATTTGAGAGTGGAGGGATGTCCATTGGTTGTAATATCAGGTTGCCGTTTGAGCAGAAGGGAAATGAGTATACTCACAAGAGTCTCACGTTTGAACATTTCTTCATTCGCAAGACCATTCTCATCAAGTATTCCTATGCGTTCATCATCATGCCCGGAGGATTTGGAACGATGGATGAGTTTTTCGAGACGCTCACACTGGTGCAAACGAAATCCATCACGGGCTTTCCCATCGTGTTGTTTGGAAAGCAGTATTACAAGCAGATGCTGGAGGCGATAGAGGACATGGCCAAGCAGGGAACGATATCCGAAGGAGATATGTCGCTCGTGTTGGTGACCGATGATATGGATGAGGCGATAAGACATATCAGGTCGTATATAACTTCGAATTATACGGTGAAGCCGAGGAAGAGATTCAGATGGTTGTTTGAGAAACGATAAGCAGTGAACAGGGAACAGGGAGCAGGGAGCAGGGAACAGGGAACAGGGACAGGGAACAGGGAGCAGTGAACAGTGAACAGTGAGCAGTGTGTTCAAAGCCCTGAAAGGGCGGCACAGCATAGCAAAGGGTGAAGCCCTGTGTGGAGTGAACAGTGAACAGCGAACAGTGAACAGTGCGTTCAAAGCCCTGAAAGGGCGGCACAACATAGCACAGGGTGAAGCCCTGTGAATGGAACAACGGTAGATAGTGTTATTAGGAGCAAATAAAATTCTCGCGAAATGAAGAAAAACTACAAGGCGATCATCTTTGATTTGGGAGGCGTGCTCATAGACTGGAATCCGGAGCATTTGTATACTGGATATTTCAATGACAAGGAGCGAATGGATTTCTTCCTGCAGAATATTTGCACGAGTGATTGGAATGAGGAGCAGGATGCGGGAAGATTGTTGACCGAAGCAACGGAGAGCCTGGTGAAGCAATATCCCGATTGGGAGCAACCGATCAGGGATTATTACGGCCGATGGACGGAGATGCTGCGAGGGCCGATACCGGAAACGGTGGAGATCCTGCGAAAGCTGCGCGAGGTTGAAGGATTGAAACTATATGCACTCACCAACTGGAGTGGTGAACTATTTCCGTACGCGTTGGGTAAATATGATTTCCTGCATTGGTTCGATGGAAGAGTGGTGAGTGGAGATGAGAAGATGCGAAAACCGAATCCGGCGTTTTATCAACTATTACTCGATCGATACGACCTCAAACCGGAAGAAGTCCTCTTCATCGACGACAACCTGCGCAATGTGAAAGCCGCGAGGGAGATGGGGATTGAGACGATACATTTTGTGAGCGCGGAGGAGTTGGAGGTGGAGTTGGGGAGGCGAGGGTTTTAATTAACTAATTAACTAATTAATTAATTAAATAATTAGCATCAGTTTCTTTCCAAATGCGGAGATTAAATAGGTTATTCTCCGCAAAATATGCGGTGAATCTTGCATTTGCGGCGAAAATGGGCTATATTCACCGCATAATTTGCGGTAAATGGCTGTCTACATCTATCAATTACCTAATTGGCCGAGGTTTACCTGGCAGCAGGAGAACCTTGCGTTCTTGCTGGCTGAGATCCGGAACCGGCAGGGAAGGCTATTGGGAAGGATGGAAAGTCTGGGCTTCAGGCTCCGGGAAGAAGCCAGCTTGCAGACACTCACGCTGGATGTATTGAAGTCAAGCGAAATTGAAGGAGAGTTGCTGGATGCCGACCAGGTGAGATCTTCCATTGCACGGCGACTTGGAATGGACATAGCCGGGTTGG
>CBINHQ010000176.1:0-5422 GCA_966250475.1 uncultured Chitinophagaceae bacterium | reverse complement strand
AAGTTGAAGTCGGCGGGTCATGAGGAATATGAAACGAATCCGGACAACACCGACCGCTTCCGGTACGATCAGGACGTGTACAGCGTGTATGGTTCATACAGTTTCAAGGTTAAGAAGACGAGTTTCCGCATCGGAGCAAGAATAGAACATACCGAAGTTGATGGCGATTTTCTTTCTTCGAACACAAAGGTGAAGCAGGGATATACAAACCTGCTCCCCAACATCCAGGCTTCTTTAAAGCTTAGCAACGCATTCTCGATGGTGATCACTTACAGCGATCGCCTGCAGCGTCCATTTATCTGGAACCTGAATCCATTCCGAAACAACAATGACCCGCGTTACATCACACATGGTAATCCAAACCTTGATGCACAAGTGGTGCATAGCCTTGCCGTACAGACGAGGCTGGTGAAGGGTCAAACATTTGCGGGCATCACGTTTACGGGTGGTTACAGTAACAACATGATTGTGCAATACGCTACATATGATCCAGAGTCGGGCGTGACTACTACAACAAGCGACAACCTGGGCAAGGAAGTCAGTCTGAGTGCTCACGGTAATTTCAGCACGAAGATTACACCCGAGTGGAATGTGTTCCTTAATGGTAGCGTTCGTTACAATAGAGTAAAGAATCGCTTCGATGCTGCGGAGTCAAACAGCGGCTTTGGAGGAAATGCGAATCTCAACACTACGTATAGTTTCAGCAAGCGTTTCAATGCAAGCGCTTACGCGGGTTACTATCGTGCGCCGGTTACTATCCAAACGAGCTATCCATTCAATCTTTGGTACGGAATCAACGCAGGCTATAAATTGTTCGATGAAAAGCTTACTCTGTCCGTCGGCATTTCCAATTTCCTGCGAAAGGAATGGGACTATGAGATGAAGACTGTCGATCCCAATTTTACCTATACCAGCACAAGCACGATGCCTTTCCGTGGACTGTCATTCAGTGTGAACTGGAGCTTTGGTAAACTGAAGGAAAATGTCTCCAAGAAAAAAGGTGTGACAAATGATGATTTGTTGGGAAGGGGCCAGGGGAATTAATAATTAGTTAATTTGATAATTAGTCAATTAGTTAATTGGCTAATAAATTAGTGTTAAACGCATGGGTTTGGATCGAATTTCGCTATCTGCGGGCGTTAATTCAATAAACCTTTATCCATGCAAAAAATTAGAAATTCATTACTCATTATAGCCATTTCCTCTGCGGTGGTGCTAGCTGCCTGTTCTAAAGGGGAATCCAAAAATAACTCTTCTGTTCAACCTGAAGAATGTGTGACGGGCAACGGTGGCAGAAACGGCGAGATCATCGAAGGTCAGTACATTGTCACGCTGAGGGAAGGCACTACAGAAGTTGTCGGCGACGAGTCGAAGATGGAGCAGGCCCTCAGGCGTTTTTTGGAAAGAAAGCGCATGCGATCATCCGCGGTGCAAAAAAGTCTGAGCCGATTCCAGGGAAGATTTCTTGCAAAACTTTCGAGAGAAGAGGCCAATGCGTTGAAGAATGACGCAGACGTGGCAATTGTGGAGCCCGACAGGATCGTAGCGCTGAATACTTGTTTTACAGTTGTAGAACCTCGCACCATAACATGGAGCGTTAAACGCGTGGGATATGGAGATGGCCGCGGCAAGACCGCATGGGTCATTGATTCCGGAATTGATTTCGATCATCCCGACTTGAATGTCGACAGGCAGAGAAGCCGTTCCTTCATTTCAGGTGATGCATCTGCAGATGATGCGCATGGTCACGGTACTCACGTGGCGGGAATCATCGGTGCGAAGAATAATTCAATTGGAGTACTTGGTGTGGCATCGGATGCAAATCTTGTTTCCATTCGCGTATTGAATAAAGATGGCGAAGGTACTCTCTCTTCTATCATTCAGGCACTTTCATACATCAATGAAAAAGCGAAAGCTGGTGATGTGGTGAACATGAGCCTTGGTGAAGAGATCATTTCAGAGACACTTGATCAGGCAGTGATGAATACTGCATCCAAAGGAATACTCATTGCAATCGCAGCGGGTAATGATCACAAGCCTGCGAGGGATTTTTCTCCTGCCAGGGCAAATGGGCAGAACATCTTCACAGTTTCTGCAGTCGATAGTCTCGACAATTTCGCATCCTTCTCCAATTTTGGTAATGATGTGGTGGATGTGGCAGCACCTGGAGTATTGATCCTTTCAACCTTTACCAATGGCCGGTATGCAAAGATGAGCGGCACATCGATGGCGGCCCCGCACGTAGCCGGTCTATTGCTGCTGAAGGGAAGAAACATTTCACATTCGGGTACGGCGAAGAACGACCCTGATGGCACCGCGGATCCGGTAGCGCACCTTTAGTTGGGGTTTAAAAGTTTGAAGGTTTAAGAGTTTGGGGTTTGAAGTTTGAAGTTTGGGGTTTGGGGTTTGGGTGTCTTCCAAACTCCAAACTTCAAACCCCAAACTATATTTAATGGTCGTTGAAACGACGTATCCTATTAAACCTTTAAACCCTTAAACCTTCTTTAATCCTTTCCTTCCTCCGGCTAGCATTAGTAATCAATTGAACAACCAAAATAAACCCCACAATAGCAATGCCCATCCATGCCGTTTGCACAAGAATTGCATGATCATCCACATTCTCCTGTCTCCTCTTTTGCGCGATGCCGTAAAACGCCCAGACGACTGCCATGCCGAAGAATGCATTTCTCCTTCTCACCATCATAACGATGGCAAGGATTCCCGCAAGCCCTATCAGGAATTGATTGCCTACTACTTCTGATTGGTTCCACCATTCCCAACCCGTAGTGCCCAGCCACGCTGCGAGATTGGCGATGGTTGCAACTACAATCCACCCCATGTACAGCCCAAATGGAAATTGAGTGAAGAACTTCGAGGCGAGTTCCCTTCGTGGTTCATAGATATTCAGACGGAGGTTTATGAACAGAAGACATAAAAGTTGTATGGCCATCAGCACCAGCGAAAGCACGATCATTTCAGCCGTCCACGTATAGAGCCATGCCACAGCAGCAAGGTTATTCAGAATAAACCAGCTTCCTATTCTGTTCGTATCAATGTTTGCAGGATGATCCTCTGTTGAACGGTATGAGCACACAAGATGATAGATTGCGAAAGCAAGAAGGGAAATATATAACACACTCCATATGGAGAATGTAAATCCTGCCGGGGCAAACAGCGAATCGTACTTTGCCGAGACCTCACCCATCGAATTGCCATTAATCATCTTCGTGTTCGACGCATAAGCAACCGCTACGTGAATGAGAAGTGAAATAATGTTGAGCCAGGAATACAAACGGTATTTCTTCATAATTTCAAAAGAAAGGAAAGATTGTGCCATGGTTGCACAATGACACCAATCCGGCTCATGATTTGTAAAACTGGTATGTAACAACTGGCACAAAACCGGAAATAATGATCAGAACTGTCCTCTTATTATTCATCGCTTTCCTGACTTTCGCCTCCTGCAATTCCCTGAAAGATGGATTGGGAAGGAAGAGTCCGCACGAACGCTATGCACGCATGTTGCAAGAGTCGAAACTGGAGAACACTGCCTTGGGATCGGAATGGATTGCTGCGGCATCAAGGGCATTGGTATCCCCGGTTTCCATTCAACTTCCTTACCGTGAAAAGGGTTATGTGGAGGCAGATGACCCGACTTCTTCAGGGTTCGTATTCTCATTGAAGAGAGGTGAGGTCGTAGTAGTGGAGTTGACAATGATCCCTGAAAATTCCCTGAATGTATTCCTCGACCTCTGGAGAAGTGCCGGAGCCGGGGAGCCCGACCTACTCGAATCAGCCGACACTTCAAGTTCCGCGCTGAGGCATGAGGTAAAGGAGGATGGGAATTACATCCTGCGCATTCAACCGGAGTTGCTGCGAGCGTTTGAATACACTCTAACCATTCGCACAGAACCTTCACTTGCATTTCCAGTCGACCTTCGACACAATCCAAGGGTACAGAGCTACTGGGGCGCAGACCGCGATGGCGGTGCAAGAAGGCATGAAGGCATCGACATTTTTGCATCGAAGGGAACACCTGCAATCGCCATTGCCGAAGGAAGAGTATCCAGAGTCAATGAAAACGTGTTGGGTGGAAAGGTCGTCTTCATGCGACCTGGCGGAAGCAACGTGAGCATTTATTACGCACACCTCGATTCCCAACTCGTGCGTGAAGGGCAGAGAGTAGAGATCGGCGACACGATCGGTCTCATCGGTAACACCGGTAATGCTCGCACCACGCCGCCCCATCTTCATCTTGGAATCTATGCAGCGGGAGGAGCAATCGATCCATTTCCCTTTGTGAATTACAATCGTCCTTTGCCGGGAAATTTCTCTGTCGAGAAGGACATACTCAACTCCATGGTAAGAAATACTTCCGCCGCCAACTTTGAATATGTTAGCACGACTGCGTTGCACCGCGTACCGATACAGCCAAACAGCGCAATGAAGGTCATCGCTGCCACGGAAAAAACTTATCGCGTAGAACTCCCGGGCGGATCAACAGGATTGATTAATAAGAATCACATCTCAAAAGGAACTATTCGCAAACTTACCCTGCGCGACAGCACACGACTTCTCGACCAACCTCACCCCAATGCAGCAGCAAAACTGGAAATACAACCGGGAACAACCGTAGACCTCATCGGCCACCATGGAAATTTTCACTATGTAAAAACTGATAAAGCAGAAGGATGGATCACTATGCCCCGCCAAACTCCCCATTAACTAATTAACCAATTAGCTAATTAAAAAAAAGGTCCTTCCGTGGAAACGGACTGACCTCTAACGATTGCTTGCCATATGAAAAACTTCGAAAAACTTCTTGCTTTACTGCCCTGGCGGGCTTAATTTGCGACGGCCTCTTCCGATCTAGCTTGCAACGATTGCTGCCGTATGAAATTCTTAATGCGAATGTAACCCCGCTTTTTATCCGGTTAAAACCAATTATTCCGAAATTTGCGTATGTCAAACAGCAGGAAAATTTCTGAAACGCTTGCCTGTCCTGCATTACAGAAGATTTAACGTACTATGCCCAACCGGTCCGCAGATACCTTGTTTCAATTGATAAAGTCACTTGAGAAGGCTGAAAAACGCCATTTCAAGCTCTATATCAAGCGAAGCTCAGCCAAGGAAGAGCTGAAGATTGTGCAGCTCTTCGATGCGCTGGACCGGATGCAGGACTACGATGAGCGGACTCTGCTCAAGAGAATGCCTTCTACGGAGAAGCGCCAACTCTACAACCTGAAGACGCATCTGTACAAGCAGATCCTCGCGAGCCTGCGATTACTGAAAAGCACAGACAGCATTGACCTGCAACTGAATGAGCAATTCGACCATGCTCACATCTTGTATAAAAAGGGACTGTTCCTTCAAAGCCTCAAGATTCTCGAGAAGGCAAAGGAAATGGCGAGGGCAAATCAGA
>CBINHQ010000175.1:0-5445 GCA_966250475.1 uncultured Chitinophagaceae bacterium | reverse complement strand
GTAGAATTTACTCCACACGAACCGAACCCTTTGTACAAACTACCATCCTAATCCGCACCCTGGAGATAATATTGACAATCAAAAATCTGGATTGACTTTTGCGGGATATCACTGCGCTATTCCCATTCTCCAAACCAATAAATGAAACTACCATGACAACCATTCTCAATTCCGGCGAATGTTTCATCTATCCGGGTGAATACACCCCACGCCCCGAACTGGAATCCCTCCTCAAAGAATCCAGGCACAGGAAGAGTGAACAGACATCAAGTCCACAGGTGAATATCGATGAACTGGATGACAGTTTCGTGGTAGAAGCGATCATGCCTGGCACCAGGCGCGAAGACATCATGGTGGAGACCCGCGACAACACTCTGTCCATTCTCGTTGCGAGCCGAGCAGAAGAAAATCATCACTCCGGTCTCCGTGGACTGAAACGTTACCTGACAAAGAATCTGGAACGTCACATCTTCCTCCCCCAAGGCGCAGACACGGAATTCCTTTCCGCGGAATTCAGGAAAGGCATTCTACGAATCGTCATCCCGAAAGGAAGAGATTTGCGTCAGGGATCAAGAAAGAAAGTGGTAGTCTACTGAATTCGCGAAGGATTTCAATTTAAATGTTCGATGTAGACCTTCTTACCTGACAGCACCATCAGGGAGTCGAGTGTGCGTGTAGTGTCCAGGCTTGCGGGCAGATTCATGAAGAGTTTGTACTGGAGGGAATCCTTCGTCTCCATTTGCACATCCCAACGGTTATCCTTTAGTTGGTTGTACCTCCTGATCGCGCGGTTGCGTTTTGCAATTTCGAGAACGTACTTGTAAGTCTGCGGAGGCTGGTTCGCTTTTGCAATGCTGTCCTTTATCGCGGTGGAGTCGATGGCTGGTGTGGCGGTGAACTGCTGAACTTCATCCTGTGGTTCCTCTTCTCCCGCATTCCTGTTCGAGATGGCATAGCCCGCCCAAATGGTGATCGCGACGCCGGCAAGTATCAGCAAGGCAACGACGGGTTTCTTCCATTTCGGCTTCACCTCCGGTTCGGAGAGATAGGTTTGGTACTTCGCCTCCACGCTATCCTTCGAAGTCACGGGTTGCTTATCCTTCACTCCTGATTCCTTGATGATCTTCTCGGGGATGATCGCGCCGGGAGTGAATTCGTACTCATTCGCCCGCAGTCTTGTGAGTGTGCCGATGCCTTCGAAAGTGTAAGGCTTACCCATGGTCAGAAATTGCAAAGCCAGTTGCAACTGCGAATCAAGATCGGCCGATGCGAGCGCCTTCATCTTTCCTGTTTCAGTTGAAATGAAGTCGATGAGATCCTTTACATCCGTCTTTGCAGGGTTGTTTTGGAATGTGATTCCATCCGGAATGGGTTGTTGTTGTTTGCCCTCAGTGTTTATTTCAACGGAAGGATCGAGCTGAAATGAGCCGATGCCCGGGAGATCGAGCTGCTTCTTTGAATAGAGGTATTGGGCAAGTAAATAGGTAATTTTCAAAGTATTGGAATTAGTTCGCACAAGATAGATAATTTGAACGTTCAGTGCAATAGGGTGATTGCGATAGTTTAATTTTGCAGTTAATACTATTTACCCAAAACAGAAATTATGCTTACAGAGGAGGAAAAGGAGTTCATTAAATACTGGGAAGCAAACAGGCTCAGCCGTAAGAAGGGGTTTCGCAAGCTCAGTTTCGGCCTGCCGGTGGCGGTGACGGTGGCGATTGCCATCCTCGTGAATTTCTTCTCGGGATGGTACAAGAAGGCAGATATGGAAATCCGTTCGAATGGATCCCTGGTCCTGGTGGTGCTGATAGCCGTTATCATAATCGTTGTCTTCATCACGTTGTTTTCCGCCTATCACAAATGGGATATTAACGAGCAGCACTATCGGGAATTACTCGCCAGGAAGGATGAAGCCTGAAAATTTTGTATCCTTGCAGCGGTTTAGCCTTAAACGTTGTCTCTAAAGGCATTGTACTTACCCTAAAAATGAATGCATAGTGAGAAAATTTTCAATCCTGCTGATTGCGGCCGTTGTTGTGTTTACCGGGACAGGCTGCCTTAAAAATGAGACCTGCAGTCCCAAATCTGTTTCAAGCGAAGCACCGGCCATACAGGCCTATGCCCAGACTAATGGCATTGCGGCAGTTCCTCATACCAGCGGACTTTATTACGAAATACTCGATCCGGGATCAGGCGATGCACCGGATGATAATTCCACAATCTACATCCGCTACACTGGCAAGTTGCTCGACGGTACAGTATTCGACCAGAAGACCAACGCGGCCGAAACAGGCTGGATTCTTGGTGGACTGATCGAAGGCTGGAGAATTGGCCTGCCCCTCATTCAGGAAGGCGGACACATCAGGCTGCTCGTTCCTTCTGCAATGGCATACGGATGCATGCCGTACGGCGGACTTCCCGGAAATTCCATTCTCTTCTTCGACATCGAATTGGTGGACGTTCAGTAAGCTTCATCAATCTTGTCGAAACTGTGAGGTGAAACATCTCGGGCCCGGCATCTGCTTTTAGTCGTAAATTTGACTATCAAACAGCCCATCTTGTCATACGAACCCATTTCCGTATTCGATATTTTCAAGATCGGTATCGGACCCTCGAGCTCACACACACTTGGACCATGGCGCGCCGCACAGCGTCTCGTGAACTCCCTCAGGAAGGAGAATGCGCTTTCTTCAGTCACTTCAGTTAAAGTGATGCTCTATGGCTCGCTTGCGAAGACAGGTGTTGGTCATGGCACCGACATGGCCGTGCAGCTCGGACTAAGCGGTGATGATCCCGTTACCTTCGATGTGCATTCGATCGACGGAAAACTGAAAGGAATTTCCGCAGCCAAAAAATTAATGCTTGGCGGCGAGAAGGAAATTGCCTTCGATCCCGTCAACGACATCGTGTTTCTTTTTACGGAAACGCTCCCATATCATCCAAACGCGTTATCATTTTTAGTGACGACTGATGATGGCCGGCAATTTTCAGAGACATATTATTCAGTGGGAGGAGGATTTGTTGTGAAAGAAGGAGAGGAGGCCATGGTGCAGGACACCACACAGCTTCCGTTTCCAATCAACACGGCTGATGATGTTCTGCATTGGTGCATCAAGACTGGCATGCCGATACACGAGGTGGTGATGGAGAATGAGAATGCGTGGCGTCCCGATACTGAGACGAAAGAAAAGTTGATGAAGATATGGCAAGTGATGAAGGATTGCGTGTACAAAGGTTGCCACACTTCGGGCACGCTTCCAGGCGGACTCAATGTGAGGAGGAGGGCGGCGGATCTTAACAAACGTCTCATAGGCGGAAGAAGCTACAACGACTTCGATTCATGGATCGAAGCGATTCGTCAGGGAGGCACGGAATTCAAATACATTCTCGATTGGGTGAGTTGCTTCGCGCTTGCGGTTAATGAAGAGAATGCATCGTTTGGAAGAGTAGTGACTGCGCCAACCAATGGCGCTGCAGGAGTGATACCTGCCGTGTTGTTCTATTATGCAATTTTCAGCAACGGCAATAATGAGGATAATGTGATGCACTTCCTGCTCACAGCATCTGAGATTGGCAGCATCTTCAAGAAAGGAGCAACCATCTCTGCGGCGATGGGAGGTTGCCAGGCGGAGATCGGCGTTTCATCTGCAATGGCTGCTGCCGCGCTCACCGAAGCGATGGGAGGCACTCAGCGCCAGGCATTGATGGCTGCCGAGATCGCGATGGAGCATCACCTTGGAATGACCTGCGATCCCATTGCAGGACTCGTACAAATCCCCTGCATCGAACGCAATACCATGGGCGCCATCAAGGCTATCACCGCATCACAACTCGCACTACAAAGTCTTCCCGATTACGCAAAGGTCTCCCTCGACGGAGTTATCAAGACAATGTGGGATACTGCACTCGATATGAATAGCAAGTATAAGGAAACGGCAGATGGCGGACTTGCGGTTAATGTGCCGCTCAGCCTTTCAGAATGCTAAACAATTAGTCAATTAGTTAATTAGTTAATTAGTTAATTGAATTCATTGATTACGTGATACAGCGTATCTCTCTCAATCGGTTTTCTCTTTGCTTGTTTGATTAGCATTACCAATTCCTCAGTAGTCATTGAAGGATTCTGTTCTTCTGATCCTGCCATGGAATATATCTTCGTGGTGTCGTCGATGGTGCCGTCGATATCATTCACTCCAAATGAAAGAGAGAGTTGTGCGTTTTGTCTTCCGAGCATCGGCCAATAGGCCTTGATGTGTGGGAAATTGTCCATGTAGATGCGTGCGATGGCATACATGCGCATATCCTCCACCACGCCGGACTCTGGCACGTGACTCATATCATTATCCTTGTTGCGGAATTTTAGCGGGATGAAGGTGTTGAAACCGCCGGTCTTGTCTTGTAAATCTCTCAGCCTTCGCATATGATCCACTCGATGAGAATAATCTTCAATATGCCCGTAAAGCATTGTGGCATTGCTATGCATGCCTAGCTTGTGCGCCTCTTCGTGAATGGAGAGCCAGCCTTCTGCATCTACCTTGTCAGCGCAAATCTTCTGACGGATATCCGGATGAAAAATTTCCGCACCGCCACCGGGCAATGATTGCAATCCCGCCTCGTGGAGATAACGCATGCCTTCGGCGTGAGTCATCTTCGCCTTGCGGAACATGTAGTCGAGTTCAACAGGTGTGAAGCCTTTTATGTGTAATTCCGGTCTGTGCGCCTTTATCTTTCTCAACAACTCGGCAAAAAATTCCAGGTTCATCTTCGGATGCACTCCTCCCACTATGTGTACTTCCGTCACTGGCTGACCATCGTACTTCTTCACTATGTCGAGCATCTGGTCAACGGTGAGTTCCCATCCTTCTTCCCTGTGCGCGTAGAGCCGGCTGTACGAACAGAAATTGCAGCTGAACACGCAGATATTGGTGGGTTCGATATGAAAGTTGCGGTTGAAATACGTGCGGTCGCCATGCTTCTGCTCGCGGATGTGGTTCGCGAGACTTCCTACAAACGGAAGGCTGCCCTGCTCAAACAATAACAAGGCCTCCACATCTGTGATCCGCTCCAGGCGGGTAACCTTCTCCGAAATCGATTTCAGTGCGGGCGATAGGGCGGTGGGTGAGAGCATGAATGAGATTTGGGGCAAAGTTAGGAAGAATTGAGGACCGTTGACAGTTGACAGTTGACAGTTGACCGTTGACCGTTGACTGTTGACAGTTGACAGTTGACAGTTGACCGTTGACCGTTGACCGGTGACAGTTGACAGTTGACCGTTGACAGTTGACAGTTGACCGTTGACAGTTGACAGTTGACAGTTGACAGTTGACAGTTGACAGTTGACAGTTGACAGTAATGGAGATTTGCAAATTACACCCAAATCCAGAGGAATCTTGTAATCTAAAGTACGGTCAACGGTCAACGGTCAACGGCAAACGGTCCACGGTC
>CBINHQ010000174.1:0-5498 GCA_966250475.1 uncultured Chitinophagaceae bacterium | reverse complement strand
TCGCCTTCCACCGGTTGGCTCAGCGGCACATTGTTGGGATGATGCGCCGCGGGATAGAACAGTGCAGAGATGAGGAGAAGCAGCATGGCAATCTTCACCAGCATGAGCACGTTTTGGGTTCTTGAACTCATGCGCAATCCGAGGATGTTCACTCCGTAGAACAAGAAGATCGACGTCATCGCGATGGTGATGGGCACTACTTGCGTGGTATCATGAAAGAACACAGAGTTGATGTAACCTGCACCTATCAACGCAACTCCAGAAAGCGAGGCCGCATTGGAGATGAGGATCGAACAATTCAACGCAAAGGCGATTGAAGGATGATACGCGTACGAGAATATCTTGTAGTAACCGCCGGTAACGGGATAGCGTGAGCCGATTTCCGCATAAGTGAGTGCACCGCAGAGGGCGATGAGACCACCCGCGATCCAGGCCATGAAATAAATGGAAGGAGTGAGCGCCGCTGCACCGGCTTCCCGGGCCGTTCTGAAGATTCCCATTCCGATCACCAGTCCAATCACGATCATAGAAAGGTCGAACAGCCCAAGGCGGGTTTTTGATGCCATGGGATGAAGATAGCAAAAAAACATTCTAACTTTAGGTGACTAATCCAACCGAATTCTATGCAACTAACCAAAATCATCCTCCCCGTATTACTCCTTCTTTCTACCGTAGTTTTTTCACAAGACGATTCCGTCGATTCGTTGAGGACTCTCGAAGAAGTAACCATTCGTGCATTTGAACAAAACAGGAAGGCCGCAACCAGCACGGCAAACATCAGCCTTGTCGCAGGAAGGAATGCAGACCTTGGCAACAAGACATCGCTGGTGCATTCATTCAACACCATCGCCGGAGTGAGAATGGAGGAGCGCTCGCCTGCAAGCTACCGCATCAACATACGTGGCAGCTCTCTCCGTTCACCATTTGGAGTGAGAAACGTAAAAGTATATTGGAACGGACTTCCTGTGACGGACCCGGGAGGTAACACTTACTTCAGCATGTTTGCAGTAAATAATTTCTCGACCATTGAGTTGTTTAAAGGTCCGGCGGGAAGTCTTTATGGCGCAGGCACGGGTGGACTAATATTAATGCACACGAATACGAACAAAGCGCCGGGAATCTCACTCGACTACATGGCCGGAAGTTATGGTTTGCAGAATGTGATGTTCGATGCTTCATTCGGTAAGAACGGAAGCGGTCATCAGTTGACCTTTGCCTACAACAAGTCGGACGGATATCGTGCACAATCTGCCATGCGAAGGGCAAATCTTTCATGGACATCAGGCGTGAAATACGGAGAAGAACGCGAGCTGAAGGCTTCGTTCATCTTTACTGACCTTGAATATGAAACTCCGGGGGCGCTCACTCCTGCAGAGTTTGCAAACAACCCGAGGGCAGCGAGACCGGCGGCTGGTCCTTTCCCAGGTGCGGAGGAAATCGATGCGGCAATTTTTCAAAAGACAATTCTCGCGGGATTATCCAATCAATATCGGATCAATCATGCCTGGAAGAATTCAACAAGCATCTATGGCGCGTTCGCGCAGCTCAAGAATTCGGCAGTCAGAAATTATGAGCGACGAATCGAACCACATTTTGGTGGAAGAAGCAGCATGGTGTTCAACACGAAAATGAACAACACTGACTTGCAGCTCGTAGCCGGTGGCGAATTTCAGCAGGGATATTTCAACACACAGGTTGCAGACAACGTGAATGGAAGTCCGGATACCATACAGACCAATGACGATGTGAGCCTGACAACACTCGCATTGTTCCTTCAGGCCGACCTTTCGATTGCCGAGCGATGGTACATCACTGCCGGTGCGAGTCTGAACGACAGCAGAGTGAGTTTTCGCAGGCTGAGCGAATACCCGGTCTTAACGCAGGAAGGAAATTATCGAAATGAGATTGCGCCGAGGCTTTCCGTGCTTGGAAGACTTACAGAAGATCTTTCATTGTTGGCTACGGTATCGAAGGGATTCTCTCCTCCTACGGTTGCGGAGTTGCTTCCCTCCACGGGGATCATCAGCACGGACCTGGAAGCGGAGAAGGGAATGAACTACGAATTCACAGCGCGATACAATCTTCGCAGGGCGAGAATCTATTTTTCGGCAACAGGTTTTTATTTCCGTCTGCATGATGCATTGGTTCAACGCCGCGATGCTGGTGGCGCGGATTATTTCGTGAATGCGGGTGAGATAAGCCAGAAGGGAATGGAACTTCATGCAAGGCATACGACCGCTTTCAGGTCAGGCAGCCTGCTCGATCATTTGATGGCACGCGTTGATTTCACGTACAATCATTTTCGCTATGGTGAATTCGTGAAGGGCGATGATGACTTCACGGGCAACGAAGTGCCGAGCGTGCCATCCAACACCATTTCGATCCTCACCGATTTGGTTATGAAGAATGGAATCTATCTCACATTGAATTTTTATTCCGCATCTGCCATCTATCTCAACGATGCAAATTCTGCGAAGGCAGAGCCTTACAAGATATTGGGTGGAAGATTGGGATGGAGAAAGGATTTGAAGGATAAATGCAGGCTGAATCTATATGTAGGTGGTGAAAATCTTTTCGATGAATTGTATAGCCTGGGAAATGACATCAACGCCGCGGCCAACAGGTATTACAATGCGGCACCGGGAAGAAGCATCTACGCCGGAGTTTCTATTGGTCTCAACTAATTAGCTAATTAACTAATTAGTCAATTAACTAATTAACTACATTTGCCTCCCTGGTTCCCGTGCATCACGTGCGGGATGAAAAGGGAAACCGGTGAGAGTCCGGTGCTATCCCCGTAGCTGTAATACCCACCGCCATTGGCGGAAGTTCGATTCTCCAGGCCACTGTTCGCTTCATGCGGACGGGAAGGCGATTGAACCAGGGTTGAGCCAGAAGACCTGCCAGGAACAAACAACATTCAGCTTTCGGGTGAAAGGCGAAGGATGTAAATGCTGTTCCAGCCTTTATATCTCTCATTTTTTCCGGAAGCAGTCACTAAAAAATTTTTCATTACGATGAAAAGGAGATTTTTTGTAGTGGCTGCTATCGTAATTGGCAGCACACTTCATGCACAGGAAGACAGTACAGGCAGAGTTCTGGACGAGGTGATCATGACCTCGAACAAGTATCCGCGCAAGCAATCCGAAACAGGAAAGGTTGTGACCGTTATCGATCGCATGCAACTCGAAAGAAGCAGCGGGCGATCTCTCAGCGAGGTGTTGAACACTGTGGTGGGCACTACCATTAGTGGAGCTAACAACAACTTCGGCACCAATCTTACTGCAAGCCTTCGTGGAGGTTCTTCCGGCAATCTGTTGTTTTTGATTGATGGCATTCCGGTAAATGATCCATCGGTTAACACCAATTATTTCGATCTGAATCTTTTTGCGATCGACCAGATTGAAAGGATAGAAGTTCTCAAAGGAGGACAGTCCACGCTGTATGGATCAGATGCGGTGAATGGAGTGATCAATATTATTACCCGCAAGGCGAATTCGGGGAAGCTGAATGTGAGGGCCGGACTTGCCGGAGGAAGTTACAATACATTTAAGCAGTACATCAACTTGAATGGACGCACCGGGAAACTCAACTACACTGCCTCATACAGTCACCTGGGAATGGAAGGATTTTCCTCGGCGTATGACAGCACGGGCCTGGGAAATTTCGACAGAGATGGTTCGCAGCAGCACGTGGTAAACATGAGGGTTGGCTTCAATCATGGAAAGAAACTGCAATCCTTCATCTTCGGAACTTACAGCGCATACGAAGCTGACCTCGATGCAGCGGCGTACACCGAAGAGAAAGATTATTCCGTGGAAAACACGAATGGCCAGGCAGGACTCGGTCTCGTGTACACGCACTCGAAAGGAACTACTCATTTCAATTATACATTTAATTATATCGAGCGCGATTATTTTGATGACTCTACTTACAAGAGCAGTCCGTTCACCGACTGGTCGCATGGGTACTTCATTGGAAGAACGCATTATGCAGAGATCTACAACAGTCTGATCAACCAGAATTGGGAATTGCTTACCGGTCTCGACTTTCGTTTAAACAACACAGGCCAGTTCTTCATTTCCGAAGGAATGTTTGGGCCCTATGCTCCGCCGCCATTACACGCGACGATGCATCAATGGAGTCCTTACGCCTCGTTTATCTACAAGGGAATAAAGAATTTTAATGTAGAGGCAGGTGGTAGGTTGAATCTACATTCGGAGTATGGAACGAATTTTTCGTTCACGCTTAATCCTTCGGTATTGCTGAACAGAAAGGTGAAGTTGTTTGCCAATCTCTACTCAGCCTTCAAGACGCCGACACTCTATCAGTTGTTCGATTCCGAAGCAGGCAATGCGGAGCTTGAGCCGGAGAAGGGGATCATTGGAGAGTTGGGTGCGACATTGTCTCCAGTGAATGCATGGAAGTTTCGGGTCGTGGGATTCTATCGAAACACTATTGACGCGATCATCTACACCTTTAACCCGATTACGTTTGAGACGAAATACCTGAACGCCAGCAGTCAGAAGAACTATGGAGTGGAGTTTGAATCATCACTCAACTTAGACAAGTGGATGGTGATGGCGAACTACACATACACCGATGGCGAGACCACGGCGGCGTTTGATGGCACGGGAGTTCCGATTGGCAAGGACACTACCTATTATAATCTCTATCGCATTCCCAAGCATGCGTTCAACTTGCAGGTAGGTCGTTCCTTTGGGAAGGCGCATGTGAATGCACAGTTCAGGTATGTGGGTGAGAGAGAGGAGTTCATCTTCGGCGGAATGCCGGAGCCGATAGAATCCTATGCGGTGATTGATCTTTATGGAGAATATGAAATCTCAAATGGGGTGAAGCTTTTCCTCGATTTGAAGAATCTGACTAATAAGCGGTATTTCGATTACCCGGGGTATAATTCGAGGAGGTTTAATTTTATGGGTGGGGTGAATGTGCAATTCTGAATCGTTGACAGTTGACAGTTGACCGTGGACCGTTGACCGTACACCGTATACCGTTGACCGATGGGAGATGAGGGATGAGAGATGAGGGTCTTCCATGCATAATCTCCTTGAAGAATCTAAAATCTTAGAAAAGCCGAGAAGGGACTTTGAAACAAGAATCTTTGAGAATTCTAAAATTCTTCGAGCCAAAGTTCCTCATCCCTCATCCAAAGGACGGTCAACGGTACACGGTCAACGGTACACGGTCAACGGTCATCGGTCAATGGTCAACCTCCGAAGCTTTCACCTCCCATTGCTTTATATTTGATCCATGGAATTTAACCTCCGCGACCTCGTAACAGTCACCTTTACTTTATTTGCGATCATCGATATCATTGGTTCGGTGCCGATCCTGATTTCGCTGAAGAGCAAGATGGGAGGAATGCGTGAATGGAGGGCGACGCTGATATCGGGGATATTGATGATTGTGTTTCTTTATTTGGGAGAAGCGTTTCTGAATATCCTAAGCCTGGATGTCCGTTCGTTTGCGGTGGG
>CBINHQ010000173.1:0-5545 GCA_966250475.1 uncultured Chitinophagaceae bacterium | reverse complement strand
GAAGCCGCCGGGGATCTTGCCCGCCGCGTACGTGCGCTCCTTGTACTCGACATACGCATTTGCGATTTTCATTCGCTTCACGAGGAAGGGAACGGGGATGTCATCAACAACCTGGTGCGGGTAATGTCCAACGCGATTCTTCTTGTCGCGCGGACGATTGAGATCGCGGAAGATGAGGAAGGATGCTTTGCCCACGGATGCATTCTCCGCAATGATCACTTCATCGAGAAGGCTGCGTATATCAATGCCCGAAAGAGTCACGTCTTCCACGTCGATGTCGAAGCGGTCGTCCTGCACGGGGAGGCTTTTAGCAAACTGATCCTCGCCCATTGTGGGATCCATATCGAATCTTGCGGCCCTGAATTCTCCCGATGCAGAACTAAGCGAAAAGTTCTCGAGTTTGTAATTGTATTTCTTCGTCGGTGCACTCCAGGTCATCTGTCCGCAGTTGAAAGAGATTTCCTTCGAGAATAATATCCTAGAACTGTCGGCCTCGCCTGTGCTGTCAACACGCACGTCGACCAGTGTGAGATTGATGTCATTAAACTTCGTGTGCGGAGTTCCATTGCCATGATCCCGCGTGATCAGTTGTGCGCCAGTGATGGAAACCGTATCGACTGTGATGATGTCGAGATTGCCGAGGAGTTGCTCGTACACTTCCTTCGAGGGAGTTGTCCGTGCGGAGTCTTTGCCGGCATGTGAATAAATGATCTCGATGATCGGATTGATGATGTGAACCTTTCTTCCCATGATCTGGTCGTCGAGGAGGGCTTCCTTCGTCTTCACACCGGTGACTTCGAGATGGGGAATGGAAATGTTCAATAACACCGAAGGGACGGACTCACCGCTCTTCATGTTTTCGAATCTTGAGCTGTCGTAACGGACGGTCATGTTGCTCACGAGGAGGATGCCGGCTAGTTCATCGAGGTGGAGGTCGGCGTATTCGACTTTGTAGAGGCCGGAGGATTTTTTGTCGACGGCTTTTTCGATGCTGTTGCGGATGATGGAGGCTTTGTTAGCGCGCCAGTACCAGAGTCCGGCGGCCACTGCTGCGCAGACCACGGCTAGTGCGGAGAAGAGGATTACGCGGGGTTTGATATTTCGGGGGGTGGATGGCATTTGAGGGAGAAAGACAATTTTTGGGCCACGGATGAGAGTGGGCCACGGATGCCACGGATGTACACGGATTTATTCATAACTAATCATAAGCAATTATTTAAAATCTGCGGCCAATGGTCGTAGCCACAGAGGAATTTTTGGACCATGGATTTAGATTTTTTTGGCCACGGATTGACACGGATTTGATCATAACAAATCATAAGCAATCATATCAAATCCGCGGCCGATGGTTGTGGCAACAGAGGGATTTTTGGACACGGAAGGGAGTGGGCCACGGATGACACGGATGCACACGGATTTAACGCTAGCGGTGTTGATGGGACACGGATGAGACGATGCTTTAATTGGCGTAGGTTTTGATTCCAAAGGTTTAAGAGTTTAAAAGTTTAAAGGTTTAAGGGAGGAGGAAGGATTTTAAACACTTTACCACCCTTAAACCTTTAAACTCTTAAACCCTTAAACCTATAATTCATAATCTCTCTACCAGAAACTGTAACTTAGTGAAATGGCTAGCTTCAATAACCGGATAAAGCAGTTACTGATCCTCTCGTTGTTGCTTTTCACGATTTACCTGGTTATTATCGAACTGTGGATTTTTCTCCCGGGATTGCTTGGCGCGCTCACACTCTACATCCTCAGCCGCAGCAGCTATTTCCAACTCGTCTACAACCGCAAATGGAAGAAGGGCAGGGCCGCGGGTTTGTTTATCATCTATTACCTCTTCATTCTTGGCTTGCCGATTTTTTTGGCGATCATGCTGATCAGTCCGAAGGTGAATGCGTTCCTTGCCGACCCAACGGCGATGATTGAATCCGCGAAGACTTCCATCATCACCATCCAGGAGCGATTGGGATTTACGATGGTGTCGGAGAATTCGCTTTCGACCGCACTCACCAAGGTGACGAACTTCATCCCGACAATATTCAACAGCACGGCCACGGTGATCTCCAATCTGGCGATCATGTTGTTTGTGTTGTACTACATGCTCGTCAACGGTACTGACATCGAGCGATTCCTCGGCAGGGTGATTCCCCTCAAGCCGGAGAACATCACCATGCTTGCCTCGGAGACGAAGAAGATGGTTAAGGCCAATGCGCTGGGCATTCCGTTGATCTCGATAATACAGGGTTTGACAGCTACGCTGGGCTACTTCATCTTCGGAGTGAAGGACTTTGCGCTCTGGGGATTTCTCACGGGCATCTTCGCATTCTTCCCCGTAGTAGGCACCATGATCGTGTGGGTGCCGCTTGTACTCTACACCTACGCTATCGGCAACAACTGGCAGGCGACCTGGCTGCTGTTGTATAGCGTGATTGTTACAGGCAACGTTGATTACATCGCGAGGATCACGCTGTTGAAGAGAATGGGTAATGTGCATCCGGTGATCACCATCCTGGGTGTAATCGTGGGACTTAATCTATTCGGTTTTATCGGGCTGGTGTTTGGGCCATTGTTAGTGAATTACATTTTGGTGTTGTTTGATATTTATATGAATGAATTCTCTGAGAAAGAAACACCCAATGTTAGTGAGGAGTTGGTGCCTAAAGAATGAGATGATTTGAAAATTTGAAAATTTGAAAATGGTTGGAGTGTGATTGTTCGGGGTTTCCTTTACCGCATTAAGATTGTGTGGCGGCTACGCCGCTTTTTACCACGGTGTGGTTTTTTAGCGGCTACGCCGCATTTTTAACCGCGGAGGGCGCCGAGGCGCGGAGGGTAGGTTAACTTTTAGATTTCTTTCGTATCTCCCGCGGTTTACCGCTGTAGGTTTCTAAGCGGCTACGCCGCATATTTTACCGCGGAGGGCGCCAAGGCGCAGAGGGTTGTTTAATTATAAAATTTCCTCCGCGTCTCCGCGATCTCCGCGGTAACTTTCTCCGCGTTGGCGCAGCCACAACCCTCTCCGCCGAACCCCAGAGACCACCCCATTTTCAAATTTTCAAATTAATTACCGTTCCTTCAACTTCGCCAGCAACCTCAAAATTTCGAGATACAACCACACCAACGTAACCAACAAACCAAACGCTGAGTACCACTCCATATATTTCGGTGCGCGCTTCTCTGCTCCTTTCTCAATCATATCGAAATCGAGGAGGAGATTGAGCGCAGCAAGGCATACCACCACCACCGAGAAGCCTATGCCGAGTGGCGTGCTTGCCATGGTGAATGCGCCAATGGTAGTATTGAAGATTGAGAAGGCGAGCCATTGAATGAGATAGAACGCCATCAGGCTGACTGTTGCAATCACAATGATGGAGCGGAAACGCTGCGTTACTCTGATGATTCGTGTCTTGTAAAGAACGAACATCACCAGCGCAACCACGAGCGTGAGTCCCACGGCCTGCATCACAATGCCGGGATAACTGGTGCGGAAAGCATAGTCGTACCATGCGGAGACCGAGCCTACGAAGAGACCTTCGAGCAATGCAAATGCGGGTGCGATGTATGGCGCCCATTGTTTCTTGAAAGCCATTACGAGAGCGAGAGCGAGACCGCCGAATACACCGATCATCATCATCGGCATAGGATCGACGCCTTTGTAGAACTGACTCCAGGAGAAGAAGGTGGTTCCCATCATCATGAGGAAGAGAAAACCGAATTTGTTCATCGTGCCCCTGATGGTCATTTCTTCACCGGTGCTGATGCCCTGGAAGATGGTGCCCTCATAGGCTGATTCTTTAAGGGTTGGATTGCCTGATTTGAATAGTGACATGGTTAGCTTTTAGTGGTGAAGATAATCAAAAATTCAGGAGGACGCGAGAGGGGAAATACGTTAACCGTTGACCGTTGACCGTTGACCGTTGACCGTGTCTTTGACTGCAATAAGGTTATTCGATTGTATATTAAATTTAATTAATAGTTAAATACCACCAGAGGTTGCAGTTAACGGTCAACGGTTAACGGTTAACGGTTAACGGTCAACGGTCAACGGTTAACGGTCAACGGTCAACGGTTAACGGTCAACGGTTAACGGTCAACGGTCAACGGTTAACGGTTAACGGTCAACGGTCAACGGTTAACGGTCAACGGTCAACGATTAACGGTCAACTGTCAACGGCTAACGTTCAACCCGGATTGTCCTCGATTCTCAAATCTTCCACCTCACAAACGCTTCCATCGCCGCATAGTGCGTCAATCCCAGATCTGCGTACAACGCTGCTGTATTCGCATTACGTTCCTCCGCACGTTGCCAAAACTCCCTCGAGTCGCTTCCCTGGAATGGCACCATGTCTTTCTGCGATTGATGTATGAAGATTCCGAATCGTTTCTTCAACACCTGATCCGGACTCATCGGTATCGCCATTTCTATCTCCTCGATATTCCATTCCTGCCAGGCGCCCTTGTAGAGCCAGAGCCAGCAGTCGTTAAACCATTCATCACCCGCAGCCTTGATTCGCTTCATCGCTTCGAGTACAACATTGAAGCATACAATGTGCGTTCCGTGCGGATCGGCGAAGTCGCCGGCGCAATAGACCTGGTGAGGCTTTATTTTTCTTAAGAGTTCGATCGTGATCTTCACATCCTTCTCACTCATCGGCTTCTTCTCAATGGTTCCGGTTTCATAGAAAGGAAGATTGAGGAAGTGTACATTGTCGTCGGGAATGCCAACGTATCTGCATGTAGCTCTCGCCTCGCAGCGGCGAATGAGTCCCTTTATTGCGCGAATGTTAGGAGGATCGATCTGGTTTGACTTCTTTGTTGCAATGAACTTCCTTGCGTTGGCGAGAACTTTCTCGGATTTGCTCGTGTCGATGCCGACGATCTCTTCGAAGCCTACTGCGAAGTCGAGGAATCGTGTAACGAATTCGTCGGTGACTGCAATGTTGCCAGAGGTTTGATAACCTACGTGCACATCGTGGCCCTGGTCGTGCAGCCGTTGAAATGTGCCGCCCATGCTGATGATGTCATCATCCGGGTGAGGGGAGAAGATGATCACTCTTTTCGGATACGGCTCTGAGCGTTCGGGATGATTCGGGATGACTGCATTGGGTTTGCCTGCAGGCCATCCTGTGATCGAATCGCGCAGCATGTAATAAACTTGCAGATTTATTTCGTATGCATCACCTTTCTCAACAAGGAGATCGCTAAGGCCGAATTCGTTATAGTCGCTGTTGGTGAGACTGAGCACGGGCTTCTTTAGTTTCAGCGCCATGTTCACCACGGCCTTCTTGATCATTTGTGGCGTCCAGTCGCATTCGCCGGTGAGCCATGGCGATTTGTTGCGCGTGAGTTCGGAGGCAGCAGCCTCATCTACCACGAAGAGAACGTTGTCGTGATTCTGAAGGAGAGAAGCCGGAACGGATTCGGTCACATCATCCTCCACAGATTGTTTAATCACCGGAGCCTAGGAAGAACCCCAAGCCCTGAGCACAACCTTCTTTGCTTTGAGTATGGTGCCGATTCCCATGGTGATCGCGAGTCGCGG
>CBINHQ010000172.1:0-5586 GCA_966250475.1 uncultured Chitinophagaceae bacterium | reverse complement strand
TCAATGCGGGAACCATCACTCTTGCAGGTACTCCTGCAGGCGGCACCTTCAGTGGCCCCGGAGTAACAGGCAATGTGTTCAACCCCGTTACCGCCGGTCCCGGCGTGCATACGGTAAGCTACACTTACACCGATGTGAACGGTTGCAGCAACACAGGCACCACATCAATTACCGTTTATGATCTGCCACAGCCAGCTGCAGGAACCTATGCTCCTGTCTGCGTGGATGCTGCTCCTGTGCCTCTCGTTGGTACTCCGGCAGGCGGCGTGTTTAGCGGAACTGGTGTAACAGGCAACACATTCGACCCAGCAGTTGCCGGACCTGGTACGCATACCATCACATACAGCTACACCAATGCGAACGGATGTAACGTCGTTACTTCTTCGGACATCGTGGTGAATGATCTGCCCGTAGTTGATGCAGGAACATATAACGCAATCTGTGCTGAAGTATCACCAATCACTCTTGCAGGTACACCTGCAGGCGGAACATTCTCCGGCCCCGGAGTGAGCGGTACTACCTTCAATCCTGCTGTTGCCGGCCCAGGCATACACACCATCGTGTACAACTATACCGCAGCTACAGGTTGCAGCCAGTCAAGCACAACAACCATCGAAGTATATCCAACACCTACATCCACATTCACAATGGACAACTCCATCTGTGTGGATGAACTGGTTACACTTCAAAGCACTGGTTCTGTCGCTTCAGGCAACATCGCTACCTGGACATGGGATCTTGGAACAGGAACTCCTGTTTCATACAACAACGACAATCCATTCGACATTTCATTTGCAAATCATAATAGCTATAACATCACCTTGCAGACTACAAGCGACATGGGTTGCGTGAGCCCTGTTACCAGAGTGACTCTTGCAGTGAACCCGCTTCCTGTGGTAAGCTTTACCTTGCCGACAGGTATCTGTATGCCACAAGGCACGGCGGTATTCACCAACCAGACTTCTGTTGCTGATAACTCAGGACTCTCATACGTTTGGGATTTCGGTGACCTCACACCTCCGTCCAACGCTACTAATCCATCGCACACTTATGCAGTCGCGGGCAATTACAATGTGACACTTACCGCTACCTCGGCGTTTGGTTGTTCAAGCCAGGAAACACAAGTGCTCAGTGATTTCTACGACAAACCCGTAGCACTGTTTGCACTCAATCCTGCTGAGATCTGCCAGGGCGAGACTATCACATTCACTAACCAGAGCTCTGACCCGAATGGTTCGAACCTGTCATACGCGTGGGAATTCGGCGACAATACTTCATCAACCGATATTGACCCCGTGAAGACCTACAACATGGCAGGCGATCTCGATGTTACTCTCACAGCTACCAATGCTGTTGGTTGTACTTCAGATCCATACCAGCAATCCATCACTGTGCACTTGCAGCCGGTGATCGATGCAGGTCCTTCATTCACGGTTCCGGAGGGCACACCATTGCAGTTTGGCGCTACGGCCAATTCAGCAGACCTCACTTTCCAGTGGACTCCTGCATTCGGCCTCAGCGATCCTGCAATACTGAATCCGACATTGCTTGCGATGAACGACGAGACATACACCCTCACGGCTACAGGAGACTTCGGTTGCACCGCTACCGACTTCCTCACCGTGAAGATCCTGAAGCCGGTGCATGTTCCGAACGTGTTCACGCCGAATGGAGACAACATTCACGACAAGTGGATGATTCCAAACCTTGCTGATTATCCGAACGCGACAGTTGAAGTATTCAACAGATACGGACAAAGCGTGTTCTATTCAGCAGGATACAACACACCATGGGATGGTACTTTCAAAGGAAAGGCAATGCCTGTGGGTACGTATTATTATGTGATCAGGCTTAACAGTGGCTTCCAGCCGCTGACCGGATCAGTAACGATACTCAGGTAAAATTTAAGATCAACCAAATTATAGTACACAAAAACTAACTAATGAGAACGATTTGCAGGTTGAGTAGCTTTGTGCTGGCAGTGTGCCTGACTACTTCAGTCAGTGCGCAGGTGGACCCACATTTTTCGCAGTATTACGTTTATCCCTCCTGGATGAATCCCGCACTCACGGGCGCATTCGACGGCCAGTACAGGGTGTCAGCGATCTACAGGAGCCAATGGGGAAATATCAGCCCGTTCAACACCCCGGGTGTAACGGCCGAATTCAATACAGAGAAAAATGTTAGCCTTGGTTTAAGCGTGTTAAGCCAGAAGGCAGGAAACGGTGGCTACAACTACACCACTGCGTATGCAAACTTCGCCTACACCGGAGTAAAGTTTGGACGCAATCAGACCAAGCGCCTCGTATTCGGATTGCAAGCGGGGATCATCGATCGCAGGTTCGACAGAAACAAACTCACGTTCGGCGATCAGTGGAATCCCATCACAGGCTACAATCCCGGCAACCAGTCTGCAGAGTCACTTCCAAGAACTTCTGCTTCTAACCTCGATGCAGGATTCGGCATTCTGTATTTCGATGCGGAACCCGGCAAGAAGGCAAACCTGTTTGCAGGAGCCTCTGCTTCGCACATCACTGAACCAGATGATAAGTTCAGCTACTCGGGCACAACTTCATTCCCCATCAGGTATACTTTCCATGGTGGTGTGAGGTTCATGCTCTCCGATGTGTTTAGCGTGACTCCAAACTTTCTCTACCTGAGACAGCGCAACGCTCAGGAGAAGATGGTTGGCGCTTACGGACAATACAAGGTCAACAATGAAACAAACCTGATGATGGGTGTTAACTACAGGATCGACGATGCGATCTCACCCTTCCTTGGATTTACTTATAAGAATTTCATGCTCGGCGCAAGCTATGACGTGAATACTTCCGAACTCGGAAAGATCGCCAATGGCTCTAACAGCTTTGAAATTTCTATTTCATTCATCGGAAGAAGAGTGGCACGCACACCTGAAATCGAATTTGTGTGCCCCAGGTTATAATAACCATTTAGAAAAACCCAGGAATAAAATCACTTAACTGCAAATAAAGGACATGAAGAAGTTACTGCTGGCAACACTTGGATGCGTGGTCATGATGACTGCACAGTCACAATACGTTTACGACTACCTCAAAGGTGCCGATTCTTATTTTGAGAAAGGAGACTACGCGTCTGCTGCAGAATATTACGAGAAATACTTTGATCGCGACAGCTCATATAAGAAGAAGGAATTCAGACCTTATTCACCTCAGAATCCCGTGAGGAAGACAGCGCCGGCCATCACCAACCAGGAGCGTGCACTCTACAACCTGGCCGAATGTTACCGATTGCTGAACTATCCCTCGAAGGCAGAACCGAACTACGAGGAGATCATGAAGATGAACAAGGAAAGATTTCCCCTTGCTGAATACCACCTCGGCACCGTGCAACGCGCATTGGGAAAATATGCTGAAGCTGAGACAAGCTTTAAGAACTTCCTCGCATCATCAGGTCAGCCTGATAATTATCGCAAGGATGCAGAGCGTGAATTGAAGAACCTTACGTTCATCCAGGAACAGATGAAGAGGAATGATCTCAAATACTACACTGTGAAGAAGGCTCCGGCTGAACTCAACCTCACCGGCGGTAACTATGCCCCCGTGTGGCTCAACAGCACTACATTGTTGTTCACTTCCACAAGACCCGAAGACACAGCCAGCAAGGATAAGAAAGGTTACAGAAATCGTGTGTACCAGGCCGTGTACAGCGAAGGCGAACTCACTGGAGTAAACAAGACTGATCTTCCCCAGGCGAAAGGAGTGGAGCAGGGTGTTGTAAGCATCACTCCCGATGGAAAGACAATGTTCCTCACAAGATGGACAGTTGAAAAGAAAGCAAAATCTTCTGCTATCTACAGGAGCACTCTCGGCGACAAAGGCTGGAGCGACCCTGAGAAACTCGATGCATCAATCAATGTTCCCGGTTCAAATGCTCAACAACCTTCCGTAACTCCTGATGGAAAGTATTTGTTATTTGCAAGTGACCGCACCGGCGGACAGGGTGGATTCGACCTTTGGTATGCAGAACTCGTTGATGGAAATCCCGGAACACCAATGAACCTTGGCAGCGAGATCAACACAAGCTACAACGAGCAGGCTCCATTCTATCACGAGCCCTCCTCTTCACTGATATTCTCATCCGATGGCAGAGTGGGCATGGGCGGATACGATTTCTTCCAGAGCAAAGGCTCAATCGGAAGTTGGGCAACACCTGAAAACCTCGGTTACCCTACTAACTCAGTGAAGGATGATATCTACTTCACCAGCCGCAGCACTTCGAAGAATATTCTTGAAGACGTGCTCCTCAGTTCAGATCGTGATGCCGCCTGCTGCCTCGAGCTATTCTACCTGCAGAAAGCAAGACCAGACAGAGTGATCTCCGGTATTGTAGCATCATGCGATCCTGAAAAACCATTCGCTGGCGGTACTGTTACGATCGTTGATACAATTACGAACAAAGTGATCAAGACCGAAAAGATCGGCGCCGATGGAAGGTATTCTCTCACACTCGAGAACTACCAGCCACTCACAGTGAAAGCCGTTGCGGAAGGATTCTTCCCCAATCAGCTTCGCTTCAATGCACCTGCCGATCCCGAAGCCGACAGCCTCGTGAACAAAGTGCTTTGTCTCACACCGGTGCCGGATGTGAACGAGACCTTCGTAGTAGAGAACGTGTATTACGATTTCGACAAAGCAGATCTTAAGCCTGAATCATATCCTGCACTTGATGAGATTATCAGAATGCTCGAAGCAAATCCGAACATGACCATCGAGATAGGTGCGCATACCGATAGCAAAGGCTCTGATCGTTACAACCAGCGCCTCTCCGAAGCAAGGGCGAAGTCGGTTGTTGATTATCTCCTGAGCAAAGGCATCGAGGAATCTCGCCTCACTTCGAAGGGCTATGGTGAATCCATGCCAATCGCTCCAAACACCGATGAGCGTGGAAGGGATAATCCTGAAGGCAGAGAAAAGAACAGGAGAACTGAATTTAAAGTATTGAAGAACTAAATAAACCAAGGCAGTCCCGTAGCATGCGGGACTGCCACATTGAATTTTACCCCGTTTTTAAGATCCCTAAACCTGTGTATCCGTAAACTGAAATAATACTTCAATGAAGAGAAATGTGTTGAGGACAGCCGCGCTGTCAGTATGGTTGCTAACCGCCCTATGTGGATCTGGACAGCAGAAACCGCATTACACGCAGTATATACTTAACCAGTATATCGTGAACCCTGCCATTACAGGTATCGAAAACTACATCGACCTCAAGGCAAGTCACAGGCACCAGTGGGTGGGAATTCAGGATGCACCGGTAACGACTTACATCTCCATTCATGGCCCCATCGGCAAGACCGATTTTCGCACCACGGCGACTTCATTCGAAACGCCCGGTGAGAACCCTCGCGGTAATGCCTATTGGGAATCCTACACAGCCGCAGAGCCTCACCATGGCATCGGCTTGCAGGTGATAAACGACAAGACCGGTCCGCTCAATAATTTCTCCATGTATGCGACCTATGCATATCACCTCGGCCTTTCTCCACGTACCAGCCTCTCCGGAGGATTCGGTGTGGGCATGAACAGGATCGGGCTGAATGCGGAT
>CBINHQ010000171.1:0-5631 GCA_966250475.1 uncultured Chitinophagaceae bacterium | reverse complement strand
TAGCTAATTAGTCAATGACCATCCATCACGATATTCTCTTTTCACAAACTGATTAGCTTCATCGAAATTCGTCACCTTCATATTCTTCGCATCCCAAAGGAGTTTCTTTCTTCCAAGATACTTATCACCCCATCCCTTCAAATTCGGATTCACCATCATCCAACTCCTGATGGCAAGATTCCCCATCAGAATGCTTTCGGTGAACGGACCCGCAAACTCGAATGGTGAACTCGTAACTTCTTTTCCATATCCTGCCAGGCAAGCATTTACCCATTGAATATAATGCCCCTCGGGAACTCGTGCAAGTGTTTTCGGAGGAAGCGTTACTTCATTCATCAACTTCGTAGGAAGAAGTCTTGGATTGTCGCCATAACAATCGATCAGCAACTTTCCTTTGGTGCCGATGAGTAGTACGCCGCCATCCCAGTTACCGAATGGTTCTTCGGGAAGGAGTTCATCTGGCCTTGCAGGAAGCAGCCCTCCATCGTGCCATGATACTTTGATGTTACCTTTTCCATCGGTGCGTGGATAGTTGAGATGAATGATCGATGCGGGAGGACAACTGTCGGCATAGTTACCTTCCGCCCACATGTCTTTCCAGACATTGCTTACGCTGCATTCGGCGGAATCGGGATGATCAATAGGAAGAATGCGATAGATGGGATCCATGATGTGGCAAGCCATGTCGCCAAGCGCTCCTGTACCAAATGCCCACCAGCCTCTCCAGTTGAAAGGATGGTAGGCGGGATTGTAATCGATCCTCTGCGCGGGACCAAGCCAGAGATCCCAATGCAGTTCCTTCGGGATTTCATGTTTGCCTGCAGGTGTGGGAATGCCTTGCGGCCATACGGGACGATTTGTCCATGCGTGTGCCGTGTGCACGTCGCCAATCAGTCCAGCGTCAACCATTTCCTTTGATCTCCTGACACCCTCGCCCGAGGCGCCCTGGTTTCCCATTTGCGTAACGACCTTGTACTTCTTCGCGGCTTCGGTGAGCATTCTCGCCTCGTAAATGTCGTGTGTGAGAGGCTTTTGCGTGTAGACATGTTTTCCAAGTTGCATGGCGGCCATGGTTGCCACAGCGTGCGTGTGATCGGGGGTAGAGATCGAACAGGCGTCGATGGTATTCTTCTCCTTCGCGAGCATCTCGCGATAATCGTGGTAGTATTTTGCTTTGGGAAAACGCTCCCGGCTCTTCACAGCCTGGCGGTCGTCAACATCGCACATTGCAACGATGTTTACGTTCGGGCTCTTTGCGAATTCGAAGAGATCGCTCTCTCCTTTTCCTCCCGCTCCAATGCCCGCGATGTTGAGTTTATCGCTCGGCGCCACGTATCCTTTGCCGAGCACATGCCTCGGCACAATGAAGAATGATCCGCCAATGATTGCAGTATTTTTGATGAAACGCCTCCGTGAAGATGAAAGCCGGTTCTTTCCCATAAGATTTCTTTTCTTGAAAGATAAATCATAAATCAATTAACTAATAAGCAAATTGTTTAATTGACTAATTTTATAACAGCTTGTCCGAAACATATACGACATACTACCATTCTCCCCTTGGACTGCTTAAGATCAGCGGAACGGAAGAGTACATTTCGGAAGTGAATTTCATCGACAATGCAGAGAAGAAGAGCAAGCCGGGCAATCATATTCCCTCGATGATCATTCGTTGCATCGAGGAGTTCATTCAATATTTCCAGGGCGATCGGCGCACATTTGATGTGCCCGTGAACCAGGAAGGCACGGCTTTTCAAAAAGAAGTCTGGAATGAACTTTCCGCGATTCCATTTGGAAAAACGATAAGCTATCTCGACCTCGCCATTCGCACGGGTGATCCAAAGGCCACGAGAGCTGTGGCAAATGCGAACGGGAAGAACAACGTGGCGATCATCGTACCCTGCCACCGCGTGATCGGCAGCAACAAATCACTAGTTGGATACGCCGGTGGTTTGTGGCGCAAGAAATGGCTGCTCGACCATGAAATGAAAGTCGCGTACGGAGTACAGACACTTTTTTAAGTCGGAATTAAATTACAAGCATGCAAGAAAAAAAATTCGAATTCACCTATAAGGTCTTTGATAAGCTGGATGATTTAGACAAGAGTGATCAGGCACTGCTCACAATGGCAAGAGAAGCCACGAAGAATGCATATGCACCTTATTCGCGATTTAATGTGGGAGCAGCGGCAATCGTTGAAGGAGGAAAAACGGTTACAGGAACAAATCAGGAGAACGCATCTTTCCCGGTAGGCATTTGCGCGGAACGTTCACTTCTGGCCACCGCTGCAACACTCTTTCCGGGAAAGGCCATCGAGACAATGGCAATAAGTTATTCCACTGGGACAAGATCAACGGATAAGCCGATCTCTCCCTGCGGCATGTGCCGGCAGGCTTTGCAGGAATATGAATTGAGAACGGGAAAGAAGATGCGAATCATTCTCGGCGGACAATCTGGACCCATCTACATCATCGAAGGCGCTCAATCCCTCCTGCCCCTCGCATTCTCAGGAGAGAATCTCCAGGATAATTAATTAATTAACTAATTAACTAATTGACTAATTAACCTGGTTACCTCACAATATTAAAAAGCCTTCCCCACCTAGGACCACCTTCCCAGCTAAACCAGATCATCCAAGCCTTACCAACTATGCGGTCTTCTGGCACGAATCCCCAGTAGCGTGAGTCTTGCGAACCCTGGCGGTTATCACCCATCATCCAGTAATAATCCATCTTGAATGTATAGCTGGTTACTTCTGCTCCGTTGAGATAAAACTTTCCGTTGGCCATGTAGAAATCATTGCCTTCGTACACGCGAATGGCACGTTCGTAGAGCGGATAGTTTTCTGCAGTTAGAGTTAGTGTAGCTCCTTTCGCAGGAATCCAGATGGGACCGTAGTTATCTCTCGACCAGCTATCTCTTGAACCAATATTGTCATAAGGAAATACCCGACCGCCGCCCTGGTAAATGTTTGAGTCAATAACGATTCTCGACGCAAACCCATTCTCCAGCATTTTCTTCTTAGCCTTCTCTGTGAGCAGCATCTTGTACTCTCCGGGTTTGTTGGTGTAGTTATATTCGCCCTTCTCTACATCGAGATCATATTCCTCTTTCATCAAATCGGGGCTGAGGCTTCCTGCATTGGTAGTTACAATGTAGTTTAATTCAGAGTAAGGTGGATTCTCCTCCGCTACACCGTTAGCGTATACCACTCCATCTCTTACTTCAATCGTATCACCCGCTACGCCAACACAACGTTTAATGTAATTATCAGACTTGTCAACTGGGTGCACTACGATCGGGTAGTTCACAGGATCGGCAAGCACCATCTTGTCATCCGGTGAACCCATTGCAGCATCTCGCTTTACATCATAATATGGACGCAGGGATTCATAACCATCTGCATGAATGACGGTATCGCCTGCAGGGAAATTAAACACTACCACATCGCCGCGCTTCGGTGAAGAAGCCCACCAGCGTATGTAGGGAAGCTGAATTGCCTTGGAATATGACTTGCCATTAGTGACAGGAAGATAATTGTGCACGAACGGAACTGACAGCGGCGTATTGGGAATGCGTGGGCCGTAACTTAGTTTACTCACAAAGAGAAAATCGTTCACGAGCAATGTCTTTTCCATCGAACCTGATGGAATCGTATATGCTTCAAATATGAATGTACGAATTAGCGTCGCTGCCACTATTGCGAAGATTGCTGCATCAACCCATTCCCTCAGCCATCCTTTCTTATGTTCCTTTACTTTCTCGGGACCAATGAATCTAAGATCCTTCTTATTCGCAAGCCATGGGAAATAGAAGAAAGGAAACAAAGAAGCCAACGTATGTTCTCCGAGAGAGAACCTGCCAAACACCTTCGCGAATTCGATGAAGATGCCGGGAGAAATGAACCATCCTACAACGGGAATAAATTGCCAGAACACCCAATGCTTCGGCCGTTTGTTAATCTCCTGGATTATCCATGTATTATAAAATGGCACGTATGCCTTCCATGCGGGAACTCCAGCCTTTACAAACAGTTTCGCCAATCCAAAAGAAGGAAGGAAAACATACAAGGTGCCGATCAGGTAAATAATCAATAAATGTTGTAGTGGCATTTCCGTATTTTAAGTCGCGGACAAAATTATTGGTTTAAACATCCTTTCAAAATTCATTCATCCAAAGTTTTGTAAAAGCCCGATGAAATGCATTTGTAGCAGATGAAATGCTACCTGGGCATGACGTAACTGCGGATGTCATCGACTGTAATTTCCTTCGAAGAAAGAATCACCAGTCGTTCCACCACGTTTCTCAATTCACGAATGTTACCCGTCCAGTTGTATTCCTGCAGCATACTTACAGCTTCCGGATCGATTGTCTTCTTCGCGATTCCGTAGTCTGCGCAAATGTCTTCGAGGAACTGATCGACCAGCATTGGGATATCATCGCGGCGTTCATTGAGTGAAGGCACATGAATGATGATCACACTTAACCTGTGATAAAGGTCAAGTCTGAAATTCTTCGCGTCTACTTCTTTCAACAGGTCTTTGTTGGTGGCTGCAATCACGCGTACGTCCACGCTGATGTCCTTGTCAGCTCCCACCCTCGTGATCTTTCCTTCCTGCAGCGCGCGCAGAACCTTTGCCTGGGCATTGAGGCTCATGTCGCCGATCTCGTCGAGGAAGAGCGTGCCTCCATTGGCTTGTTCAAACTTTCCAATGCGCTGCTTTATCGCAGAGGTAAATGATCCCTTCTCGTGGCCAAACAATTCACTTTCGATGAGCTCGGTTGGAATGGCTGCGCAGTTTACCTCCACCAGTGGGCCTGTGTTCCTGTTGCTCTTCTCGTGAATCCATCTTGCAACGAGTTCCTTACCCACACCGTTTTCACCTGTGATGAGGATGCGGGCGTCGGTGGCTGCTACCTTATCGATAGTTTCCTTGATCTTCTTGATGGGGGCAGAAACTCCGATCATGTCCTGTACGCGGGTGACCTTGCGCTTAAGGACCTTGGTCTCTGTAACAAGGCTGTTCTTCTCCATCGCATTGCGAATGGTTATGAGGAGGCGGTTAAGATCCGGAGGTTTGGAGATGTAGTCGTAGGCGCCTTTCTTCACGGCCTCCACGGCGGTCTCGATATTGCCATGACCGGAGATCATGATGATGGGAACGTCCCCATTCGTTTCTCCGGCTTTTTGTAAAAATTCGATTCCGTCAATTTTGGGCATCTTGATGTCGCAGAGCACCACGTCGTAATTCTTCTCTTTGAAGCGCTTCAGGCCTTCCTCGCCGTCGGAAGCTTCGTCGATCTTGTAACCTTCAAATGATAGGATTTCGGTAAGTGTCTTGCGAATCGCCTTTTCATCGTCAATAATCAGTATATCGGCCATTAAATCAATGTTTAGGCGCAAAAGTAATTGATTTCCGGGGACCGGAGAAGGTGGCAAGGTTGCCCTGACGAAGGTTAGGGTTGACCGTGGACCGTAGACCGTTGACCGTTGACCGTTTCCTTGGTTAGGGATGAGAGATGAGGGATGAGAGATGAGGGACTTTAATTCTAAGATTCTCTGAACTATCAAAGAGTCTTTAGACCTAAGACCCACATCTCTCATCTCTCATCCCTCATCCTCAGACGGTCCAC
>CBINHQ010000170.1:0-5666 GCA_966250475.1 uncultured Chitinophagaceae bacterium | reverse complement strand
CCGCCGCAGGCGGAAATAAAATCCGTGTCAATCCGTCAAATCCGTCTTAATCCGTGTCCCCAAAATCGATGCCGCAGGCATCCCAAAAATCCGTGTGCATCCGTCAAATCCGTCTCAATCCGTGTCCCCAAAAAAATACCCCGCAGCTCCGCCGAAGGCGCCCAAAAACTTACCCGTGGCTCAGATTACGAACCATATCCGCCGTCATCGCTCTCAAATCAAACTGCTCCTTCCACCCCCAATCCCTCCTCGCCACACTATCATCAATACTCGCCGGCCAGCTATTCGCTATCTCCTGCCGGTAATCGGGTTTGTATTCCATCTTAAATTCAGGCACATGCTTCTTCACCTCCTCGGCAATCTCCTTCGGCGAAAAACTCATCGCCGATAAATTGTAAGACGTACGCACCGATATCTTCTCCCCCGGAGCCTCCATCAATTCTATCGTCGCCCTTATCGCATCCGGCATGTACATCATCGGAAGATAAGTGTCCTCATTCAGTAAGCATGTATATTTCTTTTCCTCCAATGCTTCGTGAAAAATCTCAACCGCATAATCCGTAGTGCCTCCGACCGGCGCAGATTTATATGAGATCAATCCAGGATAACGCAGACTACGCACCTCCACACCGTATCGCTGATTAAAATAATTACACCAGAATTCTCCCGCGTACTTGCTGATGCCATACACCGTCGTCGGCTCGATGATGGTTTGCTGCGGACAGTTTTGTTTTGGAGACGTCGGCCCAAACACCGCTATCGATGAAGGCCAGTAAACCTTATGCAGTTTCTCTTCCCTCGCGATGTCGAGCACATTCAAAAGGCTCTGCATATTCAGACTCCATGCGAGATGGGGATTCTTCTCACCCGTAGCTGATAAGATTGCTGCAAGCAAATAAATCTGTGTGATGCCCTGCCTGATCACCTGCACGTGCAGCATTTCTTTGTTCATTACATCCATGCTCACGTAAGGACCCGTGCCCTTCAGCAAATCATTCTCCTCGCGCAGGTCGGAGGCAATCACGTTCGCGTTTCCATAGATCTTCCTCAGCGCCAGTGTGAGCTCCACTCCTATCTGCCCACTCGCGCCAATCACAAGAATTTTTTCTTTCGTCATTATCTTATTTTGGTAATGAGCCAATCAGCACCAGCCAATTAGCGAAAGTCCGCTAAAAGTAAAGTAAAAAAAGATTCCTAGGTTTGCTGCATGAAAAAATTCCTCGCCGACCTCTTCGCGAATCAATCTTATGAAGAAAAAAATTTCTTCCTCATCGCAGGACCCTGCGTAGTGGAAAGCGAAGAATTACTAATGGAAGTGGCAGAAAAAGTTTCTTCCGTGTGCAAGAACCTCGGCATACCCTACATCTTCAAATCATCCTATCGCAAGGCAAACCGCACAAGCGCGACATCATTCACCGGCATCGGCGATGAGACTGCATTGAAACTATTACAAAAAACCGGAAAGAAGTTCGGGCTTCCAACCGTATCCGACATTCACGCGCACGACGAAGCCGCGATGGCCGCGCAATACATCGATGTGCTGCAAATACCCGCCTTCCTCTGCAGACAGACAGATCTGTTAGTTGCCGCAGCCGAAACAGGAAAAGTAGTGAACGTGAAGAAGGGACAATTTCTCTCAGGTCCCGCGATGAAGTTCGCTGCAGACAAGATCCGCAACGCCGGAAACGAAAAAGTGATGCTCACCGAACGCGGCACCACATTCGGATACCAGGACCTGGTTGTAGATTTTCGCAACATTCCCTGGATGCAGGAACACGACGCACCCGTGGTGATGGATGTGACGCACTCGCTTCAGCAACCGAATCTTTCAAGCGGTGTAACTGGTGGAAATCCTCAGCTCATCGGCACCATCGCAAAGGCTGCAATCGCCTCCGGCGCGGATGGATTGTTTATCGAAACACATCCCAACCCCGCAGTCGCCAAAAGCGATGGAGCAAATATGCTAGCGCTGAAAAATATGGAATCCTTGCTGCAGCAACTGGTAAGGTTGAGAGCCTCATTGGTTAATTAACTAATTAGCTAATTAGCTAATTAACAATTACCTAAGGTCTACAACCTCTACTCCCGGATACTTCGACTTATCAAACGTAAACATCGCATCGGCGAGTGCTACATTCGTCTTCATGTTCGTAACGGTGTAAGAATACCTGTTGCCACCGTTTTCGAGCACGCGGGTAGAATAGATGGTCTTCGCCGCCTTGTCGATCTGGACATAGACCTTGTGAAATGCCTTGCTCTTATCAGTAGGAGTCATCTCAATTTCCTGGATGACTTTATTGCCAATCTTCTTCTCACCATTCAGCATATAGAGAAAATCCTGGTCATAAAAATTCGTGAACAATTTCTGCGGAGTGATTGCGCCGCCGGCAGCATCGAGGTTAGTGACGGTGACTTCTTTCGAAGCCTTGTCGTAGCTCCACACTGTCTTGCCATCGGAGAAAATTTCCTGGCCACCGAAGACGATCTTGTACTTCATGCCCTTCATCCACAAGGTGCCTGTCTTTGTAGAGATGGCTTTGCCCTCTGCATTTTCAACTTTATAGGTAAAATTCGCCTGAACGGTCGTAAAACTCCTGAACTTCTTACTCACTGCATCAAGCACCGCCTTGGCCTCGGGATCATTCTTTTGCGCGAACAGGGAGAGACTGGAAACGATCAAAGCCGCCATGGTAAACAATTTCCGCATGCTATATCTTTTATTTTAATGTTAAATTATTTCCCCGTCGGGGGAACAAAAATAGGTAATTATCAGATGGGCAAAATTCGTGCACGGTTGCGTGATCAATTAGCTAATTGGCTAATTAATTATTCCGCTAATTGAATTATCCTAATTGACCTAAGTGCATTTCAAGGTCAAGTTCTGTCTTAATCAGAACATCCCTTGCCCTCGAACCCTGATTGGGTCCTACGATACCGGCTGATTCAAGCTGATCCATCAGCCTTCCGGCACGATTATACCCAAGCTTCATTTTACGCTGCAGCAGTGATGTGGACCCAACCTGGTTGATGACGATGAGCCTCGCCGCTTCTTCGAACAGGGAGTCTCGATTAGCGAGATCGAAATCCTTTCCTTCCAGTTCCTTCTCATCCACATATTCCGGAAGAAGGAATGGCTGCGGATACCCGCGTTGTTCATGGATGAAATCAACAATCGATTCCACCTCTGGTGTATCTACGAATGCGCATTGCAGACGCGTCACTTCACCGTTATGCGAGATGAGCATGTCGCCCTTTCCTATGAGTTGTTCAGCTCCACCCGTATCGAGAATGGTGCGTGAGTCGATCTTCGAAGAAACCTTGAATGCGATACGCGAAGGGAAGTTCGCCTTGATCGTACCTGTGATGATGTTCACCGAAGGACGCTGCGTTGCGATGATCAAATGTATTCCCACCGCACGTGCAAGCTGTGCGAGCCTGGCGATTGGCATTTCGATTTCCTTGCCTGCGGTCATGATCAGATCCGCGAACTCATCGATCACCAGCACGATGAACGGAAGGTATTGATGTCCCTTCTGCGGATTGAGTCTTCGCTTGATGAACTTCTCGTTGTATTCCCTGATGTTTCTCGTACCGGCTTCCTTCAGCAGATCGTAGCGATTATCCATCTCGATGCAAAGCGCATTGAGCGTGTGCACCACCTTCTTCGTATCGGTGATGATCGCATCCTCTTCTCCCGGAAGCTTTGCGAGATAATGATTCTCGATGTGACGATAGACACTAAGCTCCACCTTCTTCGGATCGATGAGCACGAGCTTGAGTTGTGATGGATGCTTCTTGTACAACAACGAAACAAGAATCGCATTTAGCCCGACAGACTTTCCCTGTCCCGTTGCACCCGCCATCAACAGGTGAGGCATGCTCGCGAGGTCGACGATGAAGTTTTCGTTATCGATCTTCTTTCCCACTGCAATGGGAAGGCTATGCTTGCTGTGCTGGAATTTCTCCGATGCGAGAAGCGTCTTCATGCTTACGATCGTCTTCTTCACATTCGGCACTTCAATACCGATCGTTCCCTTTCCCGGAATCGGCGCGATGATGCGAATGCCAAGTGCTGCAAGGCTCAGCGCGATATCATCCTCGAGATTCTTAATCCTCGAGATACGAACACCAGCCGCGGGCACGATTTCATACAACGTGACTGTCGGACCAACAGTGGCGCTGATCTTTTGTATTTCTATCGAATAATTCCTAAGTGTAGAAATGATCTGGTTTTTGTTCGCCTCGAGTTCCGCAGGATCCTGCACGATCTTCTCGCTGCCATGCGTCTCCAACAAATCCAGACCGGGAAATTTAAAATCCCTCAGGTCGAGGGTGGGTTCGTAAGGTTCAAGCGCAGGCGCCTTTGCTGATGCTTCTTCCTCTTCTTCTTCCGGTGTTGTTTCCGGCATTGACTTGATCTCGAGTTCCAGATCAGAAGCTGACTTCGCTGCCGGCTTCTTTGTTTCAATAGGAGGAATCGGCTCCGGTTCCTCGTGCGAGTGTAAGAGGTCGCTCACCACTTCTTCTTCGACCGGCGACTGCGAGGCTTCGAATTCCTCTTCGGGCTCATCCTTTTCGATCACGGTGAATTCGTGCGATGGTTTCTGCTCCTCCTGCACAAGCACCATTCCCTCATTTCCCTTGAGTGTATTTTGCTGAGTGATGCGTTCTGCAATTACTTCGGCTTCTTCTTCAGCTTCCTCTGCGGAAGTTCCTTCATCAATAGCCTTAACTTTCTTCTGCGGCACATTGAAGCTTGGGTTGAATTGCCAGATGAAGTATCCGAGGGCAACCACGAAGAGCAACGCTCCTGTGCCGACCATTCCAAGCAGACTCACGAGCCATGCGCTGATCATCTTTCCAACGCCGCCACCATAAGGAAATTCATTGTTGGCGAGAATGAACGCGAGCGAGACCGAAAGCACGAGGGTGCCAATGGTTACGTATTTCAGATTTCTCCAGATGGAAAAAACCTTTCTGTTCACCAGCAGGTTGATGCCCACTACGAAGAAGAATGTGCAAATGAGAAGTGATGCTACGCCAAATGCCTTGTATATGAAGAAATGGGAGACGAGGGCTCCGAGCTTTCCGAGAAGATTATTGACCTTCACTGATTCGTCGAGCAGGATGCCACCGCCGCGAAGCACGAGGTCCTGATCCTGGCTCCAGGTGAACAGGTATGAAATGAATGCAATGAAGAGAAAGATCGCCACCAGCAGCGAGAATGCCCCGATGATCTTCCAGGTACGCTCATCGCGGGCCAGCGCCTTCCAATCTATGCGTTCTTCCTTCTCCTTTTTCAGCACGGATGTGGCGGCCTTCGGGGTCTTCTTCTTACCGGATTTTACAGCGGTCTTTTTCAGGTTATTGGCCATGGGGCAAAGATAAATCTTTCCGGGAAAGACCGAATGAAGGTTAAAGTCGAAGGTTGTTGACCGTTAATCGTTGACCGTTGACCGTTGACAGTTAACCGTTGACCGTTGACCGTTAACCGCTGACCGTTGACAGTTGACCGTTGACCGTTAAACGTTGACCGTTTGCATTGGTGATGGACGAAACTATTTACATAATCATAGTCCATTACGGTCAACGGTTAACGGTCAACGGTCAACGAAATTCGGTCAACGGTCAACGAAATTCAGTCAACTGTCAACTGTCGACTGCCA
>CBINHQ010000169.1:0-5667 GCA_966250475.1 uncultured Chitinophagaceae bacterium | reverse complement strand
CGACGGCATCACATACGAAATGTTCCTCGAAAAGGTAAAAGGTCATCCCCGCGCCTGCCTGCTCTACGATCCATCGCACTTCGTACTGCAGCAGCTCGATTACATCGAATACATCGACCTTTATCACGAACGCATCAAAGCTTTTCATGTAAAGGACGCGGAATTTAATCCCACCGGGAGACAAGGAACATTTGGCGGTTACCAAAGCTGGCTCAACCGCGCAGGCAGATATCGCTCTCCCGGCGACGGGCAGGTTGACTTCAAAAAAATATTCAGCAAGCTCGCGCAATACAATTACGAAGGTTGGGCGGTGATGGAATGGGAATGTTGCATCAAACATCCCGAAGACGGTGCACGCGAAGGCGCAGAATTTATTCGCAATAATATCATTCGCGTAACCGAAAGAGCGTTCGATGATTTTGCAGGAACGAAAACAGATGATAACTTTAACCGTTCCGTACTGGGACTAGAATAATAAAACAAACGATCATGAAGAAACTGGGAATTATCACAATGATGACTGCCCTTATCATCGTGGCGTGTAACAGCGCAGATGAAGGACAAAAGGAAGCAACTGACGAAACAACTACCACAACCACCACTTCTAACACGGACAATCCTGTTTACAAGCAAGGCGTCGCCCTGGTTGGTAAAAATGGTTGCTTCGCATGCCACCAAATCGACAAGAAAATCGTTGGCCCCACATACAGGGATGTGGCAGAAAAATATGCAGGCGCAACTCCTGAAGTAATCACCACTCTCGGCAAGAAGATCATTGAAGGCGGCTCAGGGAACTGGGGCGAAGCCATCATGACTCCTCACCCCGACCTTTCTCAGGAAGATGCTGAAGCAATGGTGAAGTACATTCTCCTGCTGAAGAAATAAAAGGCACCTCGCTGACTGGCAAAACCAAAACCAGAATAAACAATACAAGATGATCAAAACCTTCGTCGCTGTTATTGCAATGGGCATTCTGTTTGCCTGCAATAATAAAAAGCCCCAATCAGTAACAATGAATGATGGCTCAACCCTGATAAATGCATTGACAGAAGAAGAAAAGAAAGACGGATGGCAATTGCTTTTCGATGGCGTTAGCACAAAAGGTTGGCACAAGTATGGCGGCGCCCCCGTTGGACAAGCCTGGAAGGTGCAGGATAGTTCACTCTACCTTGATGCAAAAAAGAAAGATAACTGGCAGATCGAAGGCGGTGGCGACATCGTGACCGACGAAGTGTTCGAAGACTTCCACCTCAAACTCGACTGGAAAGTTGCACGCAACGGAAACAGCGGCATCATTCTTTACATTCACGAAGACAGTGCGAAATACGAATGGCCATGGATGACAGGTCCTGAGATGCAAGTGCTCGACAACGACGGCCATCCCGATGCAAAGATCCAAAAGCATCGCGCCGGCGACTTGTACGACCTCATAGCCTCCTCAAAAGAAACCGTGAAGCCAGCCCTCGAATGGAATCACGTTGAGATCATCAGTAAACAAGGTAAGCTTGACTTCTTCCTCAATGGTGAGAATGTTGTTTCAACTACAATGTGGGATGAAAACTGGAGAAGCCTCATCGCCAACAGCAAATTCAAAGAAATGGAAGGCTTCGGCACATATCGCCAGGGAAGGCTGGGACTCCAGGATCATGGAGACGAGGTGTGGTTTAGGAATATTAAGATTAAGAAATTAGTTAATTAGCTAATTAGCTAATTAGTTAATTAACTAATTAACTAATTGGAAAGAGTGTCCATTTGTTCGAAGAAGCCGAGCTCTCAACCACTGTTTCGATAAACGCCATTCCGCGAATTCCGTCCTCAATTCCGGGAAAATCGAGCCATTCATCTTTTGGTTTTATTCCGTTCAATTTAGCATTTACAGTCATCGCGAAATTGCGATAGTGATTCGCGAATGCCTCGAGGTATCCTTCGGGATGCCCAGCAGGTGTGCGGACATTGTGTTGTGCGAAACTACCGACATAGCCCGTTCCCGCGCGATGAATCTCTGCTGGCTTGTCGAGCCATTTTACCAATAGTGTATTCGCATCTTCTTGTTTCCATTCTATTCCTCCCTTCTCGCCGTACACTCTTATCTTAATGTTGTTCTCCTCTCCTGCCGCAACCTGAGTTGCTATCAATACACCTGTCGCGCCATTATCGAATCGAAGCAATACTGCACCATCATCATCGAGTTGTCTTCCTTTCACCACAATGTTCAGGTCGGCGCAGACTTCTTTCACCTTCAAACCTGTAACATATTCTGCCAGGTTGAATGCATGCGTTCCGATGTCTCCCATCGCGCCTGCAGCGCCGCTCTTGCTCTTGTCTGTCCTCCAAGAGGCCTGCTTGTTGTTCGTTCCCTCCAGGAATTCGCTTAGCCATCCTTGCGGATATTCCACATAGACCTTTCTTATCTCGCCGAACTTGCCGGAGCGAACCTGTTGCCTCGCCTCTTTCACCATCGGGTAACCGGTATAGGTGTGGGTGAGGCAAAACTGAAGTCCTGTTTTCTTTACTATCTCTCCAAGCTTCTTCGCTTCTTCCAAATCAAATGTCATCGGCTTATCGAGTACAACATGAAATCCTGCCTCGAGCGCGAGCTTTGCGGGTTCAAAGTGCAGATGGTTTGGAGTGACGATGCTTACGAAGTCCATGCGCACATCCGAAGGCAACTTGCTTTCACTTTCTATCATTTCTTTGTATGATCCGTACACTCGTTCGGGTTTAAGGAAAAGTTCCTCACCCGCCTGCCTCGATTTCGCGGGATCGCCGCTGAATGCGCCGCAAACGAGTTCAATCTTTCCGTCAATATTCGCCGCAATCCGGTGTACAGCGCCGATAAACGCGCCGGGACCACCTCCGATCATGCCCATTCTTAGTCGTCTTGTTGCCATTTTATATGATGAAAATTTGTGAGTTAAAAAAGCAAATATCAAACTCAAAGTGCACTTAAAAATAGTACATTTAGTTCTCAAAGCAGTTTACCCAAACTAAACCACCAAACGAAAAGCTAGCTTATGAATTCAACCACAAGGATCCGATTATCCTTCATGATGTTTCTTGAATTCTTTATCTGGGGCGGATGGTTCGTGAGTCTCGGTACTTTCCTGTCAAATAATCTCGATGCTACCGGCGGGCAATCCGCAAGCGTTTTTTCAACACAATCATGGGGGGCGATCATCGCGCCATTCATCATTGGCCTGATCGCCGACCGCTATCTCAACGCGGAAAAGATTCTCGGTGTGCTACACATCGTCGGCGCCGTACTGATGTACCAGATGTACACGGCCGATTCCATTTCTGCATTCTATCCTTACGTGCTTGTGTACATGATCCTTTACATGCCTACGCTCGCACTCGTGAACTCGGTTTCCTTCAACCAGATGAAGGATCCCGAAAAAGAATTCTCAGGCATCAGGGTTTGGGGAACCATCGGCTGGATCGTGGCTGGACTGCTCATCAGCTTCGCGTTTCATTGGGATTCCGCGGAGAACGCAGCAAATGGAATGTTGAGGAATACCTTCATGCTTGCTTCCGGCGCCTCTCTCCTGCTGGGCGTATTCTCATTCACTCTTCCGAAGACACCGCCAAAACGCTCGGCTGGGGAAAAGGTTTCATTGAAAGAAATAGTTGGCCTCGACGCGCTCAAACTTTTAAAAGATAAAAACTTTCTCATATTCTTCGTCTCATCAATCCTGATCTGCATTCCTCTCGCTTTTTATTACATGAACGCGAATCCATTTCTTTCGAATATCGGAATGAGCGATCCCACAGGAAAAATGACGATCGGACAAATTTCGGAGGTGGGCTTCATGCTGTTGCTGCCAGTGTTCTTCGTACGCTTCGGATTCAAGAATACCATTCTCGTTGGCATGCTTGCATGGGTACTACGATATATTCTGTTCGCCTACGGCAACGCGGGTGAACTCAGCTTCATGCTAATTCTTGGGATTGCCTTACATGGAATCTGCTACGATTTCTTCTTTGTTTCCGGGCAGATCTACACCAATGCAAAGGCCGGAGAACGATACAAGAGTTCCGCACAGGGACTCATCACCCTTGCCACTTACGGCGTGGGTATGCTGATCGGATTCGAAATCGCAGGATGGATCACCGACAACTACCAAATCGGCGAGAAGGAATTCAATTATAAAATGATCTGGCTTATACCTGCTGGCATCGCCGCATTTGTCTTCCTATTGTTCGCTGTATCATTCAGGAATGAGAAGGTTGATGTAGATAAATTAAAATAAGAGTCTTTATGAAGACAAACGAATCCAGGAGAAGCGCACTGAAGAAGATGGCCCTCTCCGCTATCCTCGCGGGAACCGGTGGCGGAATCAGCGCACTCGCTGTTGAATCAGAAGTAGAAGAGCGCCTGAAAGGAAGAATAAATCATTCCGTTTGTTCGTGGACCTATAATTTCATTGAACTCGACGAACTCTGCCAGGTTGTTAAGAAGCTCGGTTTCTCTTCAATCGACCTCATCGCTCCGAAAGACTGGCCCACACTGAAGAAGCACAACATCCATTGTTCTATGTGTTACACAGCAGGACGCATCAGCCTGACCGAGGGTTGGAACAATAAAAACTTTCATGCAGTATTGATAAAGGACTTTACGGAAGCCATTCCCCTCGTTGCCGAGGCAGGATACAAGAACCTGATCTGCTTCAGTGGAAATCGTAATGGCATGGACGATGAGACTGGACTGAAGAATTGCGTTGAAGGATTGAAAAAGATCATGGGTCTTGCGGAAAAATCCGGCGTCATCATCCAAATGGAATTATTCAACAGCAAGTTTGACCACAAGGATTACATGTGCGATAAATCAGCTTGGGGAGTCGAACTATGTAAACGTCTTGGCTCACCCAACTTCAAACTGCTTTACGACATCTATCACATGCAGATCAATGAAGGCGATATCATCAGAACGATTCGGGATAATCACGAGTACTTCGGCCACTATCACACTGCAGGAGTTCCGGGAAGAAATGAGATCGATGAGAGCCAGGAGATCTTCTACCCTGCCGTGATGAAGGCGATCGCAGACACGGGCTTCACCGGACACGTCGCCCAGGAATTCATCCCAACCGGTAAAACAAAGAAAGAAAAAATAGATGCTTTAAAGAAAGCAATAAGGATTTGCGATATCTGATCCATTAACTAATTAACAAATTAACTAATTAACTAATTAACACGAATGGCAGACAACACTTACGATGCAATCGTGATCGGCTCGGGAATCAGCGGTGGCTGGGCAGCGAAGGAACTCGCGGAGAAAGGCCTCAAGGTGATAATTCTCGAACGCGGCCGCAACATCGAACACCTGAAGGATTACATAAACGCGGGCAAAGACATTTGGGAATTTCCTCACCGCAATCACCGCACACAGGAGATGATAAAGAATCATCCCGTGTTGAAGAGAGATTACCCTCTCAATGAAGAAACGATGGGCATGTGGGTGAATGAACAGGAAAGCCCGTATGTGGAAGAGAAACGTTTCTACTGGTACCGCGGATATCACGTGGGGGGCCGCTCGCTGCTCTGGGGCAGGCACAGCTATCGATGGAACAAATGGGACTTCGAAGCGAATGCGAAGGAAGGCATTGCGGTCGACTGGCCCATACGCTACGATGAACTCGCGCCCTGGTACAGTTACGTGGAGAAATT
>CBINHQ010000168.1:0-5676 GCA_966250475.1 uncultured Chitinophagaceae bacterium | reverse complement strand
CCATTCCATTGCTCTCAACAGGAACCTGAACCGGCCCTAGCACCAGCGTAACCTCCGCCCCTCTTCTGTTCATCTCATCCGCCAATGCAATTCCCATCTTTCCCGAGGAATGATTGCCAATAAAACGAACCGGGTCAATGGCTTCGTATGTAGGTCCCGAGCTGATGAGCACTTTTTTACCCGCGAGGGGACCGGTCAAAAAAAAATTCTTGCTTATGAATTCGATGATCTGTTCCGGTTCCGCCATGCGTCCTTCGCCGAAGAGTCCGCTCGCGAGCTCGCCATTCTCAACCGGAATCACCGTGTTGCCGTAACTCTTTATCCTTTCAATATTCGATTTCGTGGCCGGGTGCTTCCACATATCCTCATCCATCGCCGGGGCAGTTACCACAGGACAAACCGCGGAGAGGTAGACCGCAAGCAGCAGGTTATCGCATTCGCCATGCGCCATCTTCGCAAGTGTGTGACAACTCAGAGGAGCAATGACCATCAGATCGGCCCAGCGGCCCAGCATCACGTGGTTGGACCAACCCTGTTCATCAAACATGTCCGTAAGCACCGGATTACGGCTAAGAGTGGAAAGTGTGAGTGGAGAAACAAAATCCCTGGCGGCAGATGTCATGATGACCTTCACCTCTGCGCCTCCCTTGACCAGCAATCGCACAAGATGCACGCACTTGTAAGCGGCGATGCTTCCTGTGATGCCAAGAATTATTTTCTTTCCCTTCAACATGGTTTCAAATGTACCATTTTATATGCCTTTCGCACAGGCCTGAAAACAAGAATCCCGTGAAGGATGGACTGTAGTGCAACATGTCGCCTCCTCCCCGGGACCAGAGTTGGAATGATTTAGCTGAAGAGCTCGTCTTCTCCCCTGCGGAAGTAAATCTTATCTTCCAGGAATTCCTGTGTAGCCAGCAGCGCAGGATTTGGCATGCGCTCATAGGCCTTCGATATCTCGATCTGCTCCTTGTTCTCGTGGATTTCTTCGAGGCTGTCAGTGTGGCTCGCGAATTCATAAAGCTTGTTGTGAAGCTCTTCCTTCAGCGAAATGTTGATCTGATTCGCCCTCTTACCAATGATGGCAACAGATTCGTAGATATTACCCGTCTTCTTCTTGATATCATTCAGGTTCTTTGTCTCTACGTTGTTTGTAATACCAGCACTAAGCTGACGTCTTAGCTTGCTCATCAGATATTTTTTTTATTTGTGTTTGTGATAAGTTTTGAAAATTTTCCGCATCCTTGCGAAGCTTACTCTCTGGGAAGCGATCCACAAAGTCTTCCACTTCATCGATCACCTGTTCGAAACGCTCAACCTTTCTTTCATCAACGCTGTTCTCGGCATAACGAAAATAAGAGCGAATGATCATAAGCTTATATTCATCAGCCTTAACAGACTCAGGAAAGCTGTTCAACAATTCGGTGAATGCTACACCAGCCGCACGAAACTGACCCATATCGAAATACAACTGCGCGCTCTTGTAATCCTTCACTTCAAGTTTCGCTCTGCAAAGATCTATTATCTCGCTGGCCTCCTTATTCCTCGGTGAGCCAGGGTGATTGCTGATAAAAGCACGCATCATTCCAATCGCTTTATGAGTATTGGTCTGATCGAGTTCCGGCTTGGGCGATTGTTTGTAAAACGAATACGCCCTCATGTAATCAACTTCCTCCGACTTCGGGCTGTTCGGAAATATTTCCATGAAACTCTTGAAGAGATTCTCAGCATTCATGAAGTCGTCCATATAATATGCGCAATACGCATATTTATAATAGATGTCCTGAAACTCAGCCTTAGTCTTGTAATAAGGCATCACATCCTCATACAAAATCTGCGCCTTGGTGTATTTCTTTTTTACGAAATACTGTTCTGCCATCCGCAACTTGTATTCCGGGTCGGGACTCTTCAGAATCTTGGTGATGCTTTTGCTGCTGCATCCGGTCATCACAAGAATTGCCAATAAACAGATTATAAAACGCATAAGGGTGTGCAAAGTTAATGTATACCGGCAAATGTTCCCGAAAAACTTAAACCAACCAAAACCAACAAGTTAAATAAAACCCAAACCGCTACCCCATTTTCAAATTCTCAAATTTTCAAATTCGCTAATTGACTAATTAACAAATTAACTAATTAAAAAAAAGACCCCCCTAAAACTAGGAGGGTCCTGGATCTATCAGCAAAAAGTAATCACCTGGTTATTTCTTGCGCAGGTTCGGATGCGGAGGAGCAACTGTAGCTGGTCCTTCTTCACCTGCAGTAGCAGCGCGGAGGTCAACGGTGTTGCAATCGCCGCCTTCCTGGCCGTAGTTGAAGATGAAGCGGTCAGCGCTGAGACCTTCATTTTCTACGAGGTGAGTGATCACCTTGTTTACATGATCCCAGCTTAGCTGTTGCTGCTTCTTATCAGAAGAGCAGTATCCGATTACCACGATCTTACATTCAGGAGCGTTGCGGAGCTTAGCGGCAACTGTAGCGAGTACAGCCTTCGCATCATCAGTCAACGCGTTAGAACCTGACCTGAAGGAGATGCTTGGCAGTTCGCCGAGTTTAGCAGCGCACTCGCTTCCATCAGGAATCAGACCTTCGTAGCAAGATTGATCGGGGCATGGGCATTGGCCTACGCCATCTGCATCCACATTACCCTGGCAATAAGTTGGTGTAATGAGTTCTTTATCCTTACAATCAGGTACTCCGTCGCCGTCTGTATCGAGGCTCACACCGTGAGTGTCAACAGGGCAGCCTGCAGGAGTCTGCTCGCGGTCGAACTGGTCAGTCACGCCATCGCCATCGCTATCAGGAAGAACTGGCTTCGGAATGTTCATCAGCCTTGGGTTGCGGATTTCGCTGTATGCATAATCCAGCGGATTCATCCACCACAATGGTTCTACTGACTTAGCACCGAGGTTGATGTTGAGACCGATAGTAGTGTAGTTGTAAGCATCGAAATCGCTTGAGAGAGCGGCATCACCCCAAGCAGTTTCCTGCCATTGGTAACCATCAAGAAGATCATCCTTGATTACAGTGAAGCGATGCTCGAGAGCGAGGTTGAGGCGGTTGCTGAGTTTGAAAGCAATACCTGCACCGAAGCTACCGGAAGGCTTGAAGGTGTCACCAAACAGCTTCGGACGGCGATCGCCATGATTTTCCGCATCTGTTTCGTAAGAATCATCAAGCATGTCCTTTATGCTGTTACGGGTATCTTTCCTGTCTTCGTAAGCTCCCTGGGGAATGCTTGCGAAGTTGTAGGGATTATCGTTTTCGTCGAGCGCGTTGATCTTAGTGTCGTAGATCGTACCGCCGATACCTGCAAAAGCGTAGAAGTTCAAACCAGTCTTAGACTTGTGGAAACGAATGTTGTTCAATGTTACCACACCCTGGAGTGAAAGGTCCTGAACCTTTGTCTTGTAGTTCAGGTAAACCGGGTCAAAGGCGCCAGGTCCGAGAGAACCTACGATGTTACCGCTGTTGTCGCGAAGCGGAGCGTTGTAGATTGAAGACAGAACAGGGTTGTTACCATAGTTTTCAGTCTGCCTGTAATGAAGACCCTTACCAATTCCGTACATGTATTCGAGCCTGAGGGAGAATACATAACCAAGGGCTTTACGGACGTGAACTCCGAAACCGGGAGTTGGCCAGATCGCAGGGATGTCGCCGCTCACAGCGAAGGCGCCGCCCTTGATACCCACTTCCCACTGGTTGCGGGGTTTTGCGGGAAAGTTGTTAGTTCCGTTGAGGAACTCAGTATGCTGAGGCATTCTTTTGGCAGGAATGACAGAAGAATCCTCGTAAGCCCGTATCTGAGTTTGGGAAAATGCTGAGACTACTAACAGGCAGAAGACTCCTGTTAATAAAGTGTACTTTTTGCTTGCCATAACTAAGGATTAAGATTTTACAGAAAAACAATGTCCTAAATAATACGCAAAAATATGATATACCCCTTAATTACCAAATTTTTGCAAAAATTATTTAGCCCCATTTTATTATTAAAGTTCAAGCAGTTAGTAACAAAAAAAGTGCCTTTTCATGCATTCTTCCGGCGTTATTTTTTTGCGCCGTAAATTGCCCACCGAATTATGCAATTGCCGGTAAGTTTAATCGAAAATGAATTAAGGGAATTTGAAACTCGCTTCAGGATGGCTGTAAAAAGCCAGACTCCGTTGCTGGACAGGATCATGCGCTACATTGTAAAGCGGAAAGGCAAGCAATTGCGACCCATGTTTGTGCTCCTCTCAGCCCGACTTTTTGGCCAGGTAAATGAACAGGCTTACCGCGCGGCATCGCTGGTGGAATTACTTCATACTGCAACCCTTGTGCACGACGATGTGGTGGACGATTCACACGAAAGAAGGGGTTTTTTTTCCGCATACGCACTTTGGAAGAACAAAGCTTCGGTGCTTATCGGGGATTACCTGCTGGCAAAAGGACTGCTGCTTTCGCTGGACAACAAGGACCACCAGGTGCTTCACATCCTATCAGACGCGGTGAGGAAGATGAGCGAGGGTGAACTGCTGCAGATGGAGAAATCGAGGTCGCTGAACCTTGACGAACAGATCTATTACGAGATTATACGCAACAAGACCGCTTCTTTGCTCGCCTCTGCCTGTGCTGCCGGCGCCTGGTCCACGTCGAATGACGAAGCAACCGCCGAAAAAATGCGCCAGTTCGGGGAAAAAACCGGCATGGCTTTCCAAATAAAGGACGACCTTTTCGATTACACAAGTGAGAACATCGGTAAACCAACGGGCAACGACATCAAGGAAAAGAAACTTTCGCTGCCACTTATCTATGTGCTCAACAAAACGGACAGGGAAACGAGGAGAAAGATCATTTACATCCTGAAGAACAACAACAAGGATAAGAAGAAGGTGCAATGGGTAATCGACAGAGTGGCTGAATCGGGTGGCATAGAATACGCGATACAGAAGATGAACGATTATAAAAAAGGCGCTTTGGAAATCCTCCATGAGTTCCCGGCTTCTGAAACCAGGCAGGGACTGGAAGACCTGGTGTTGTACGTGACGGACAGGAAGTATTAATTATTAATTAGCTAATTAGTTAATTAGTTAATGGAGTTAAAACCGGACTGAAGTGAAGAAGAGGTGGAATCTGCTTACTGCGAATGAGAGCAAGGCTGCAAAACTGCAGTCTGAACTTAAAATACATCCTGCTATCTGCCGGATTCTTGTGCAAAGAGGAATTGAAGACTTTGATTCCGCAAAGGAATTTTTCAGACCACTGCGCGAAAGCCTTCACAATCCCTGGCTGTTGAAGGATATGAAGAAGGCAGTCGATCGCATTTTCTCTGCATTTTCCAGCAACGAAAAAATACTGGTGTTTGGCGACTACGACGTGGACGGCACAACAGCGGTGGCGTGCATGTATCAGTTTCTGAAGAAACATCACCAGGAAGTTGAATTCTACATTCCTCACCGATACAGGGAAGGATATGGCGTGAGCAAAGCAGGAATTGATTTCGCGAAGGAAAATGGTTATTCCCTGATAGTCTCCCTCGACTGTGGAATAAAGTCAGTAGATCTGGTGGACTATGCAAGAAGTCTCGGCATCGATTTCATCGTTTGCGATCACCACCTTCCGGATGAACAATTACCCGCGGCGGTGGCGATACTCAATCCAAAACAACCGGGCTGCGAATATCCTTACAAGGAACTC
>CBINHQ010000167.1:0-5714 GCA_966250475.1 uncultured Chitinophagaceae bacterium | reverse complement strand
CCCAAATTATGACCTTTCCCTCCCACTCCTCGCCAATTCAAAAAAATCCTATATTTACTCCTCGTACAAGCAGGTCGCGTCCACCGTACTTCCATCACCGACCCGGCAATCACCAGAAAACTCACGTATCAGATTTTTATTCCGGCCATCCCATTTGATAGCCTTAAAAGTATTTTGAAATTTATTTTATGCGCCTCGGAGGTTTTACTAACATGATCAACGCCAGAGTTGTTCTTCTCGCTACAATTTTTTGTGCAGCTACTTCATTCTCTAACTTCAGGACCGGAGCTATGGACGAACACTCATCCATGGAAGTAAAATACCTGAGAGGCGATAACGAAACTCTCGTCTTCAACCTCAGATACGAGAATCCCTTCGCCAAATCAGTCAGGCTCGTTGCATTGAGCGAAAGCGGCGATGTATGGTTCCAGGAAAAATACCGCATGTCAGGCGAACTGGAAAGAAGGGTATCCATCCCTCGCCTCACCGACACACAATACATGACATTTGTGATCCGATCTTCGGTAGACGAAAATGAATTGACCTACCGCGTTAAGGTACCCACCAAGATCGAAGACTGATCAATTTTCTGCTGTAACAACATCTTCACCTGACTTCTGACTGGAGGTTAAGATTGTCGCGCATTTCTCTAATGCAATCATTCAAAAAATCTGCCAGCAAGATTCATCCTCCACAGGATATCTGATCTTCATTCAGTAGGTTTGCGATTCAAAATTGTTTGTCAATGAAAAGAATCCTCTTAACCTTAGTTTTATCAGTCTCCTTCCTATTTCGAGCAATTGCCGACGAAGGAATGTGGCTGCCAATGCTTCTCGGCCAACAGGTGTATAACGATATGGTGAAAAAAGGTCTGAAGCTGAGCAAAGACCAGTTGTATCATATCAATAAGCCATCCATTAAGGATGCCATCGTGATCTTCGGTGGCGGTTGCACTGGCGAAATTGTTAGCCCTTACGGTCTGATCTTCACCAACCACCATTGCGGTTACGGCGCAATCGCGAATGCAAGCACAATGGATCACAACTACCTTCGCGATGGCTTCTACGCACGTAGCCGCGCCGAGGAGATTCCAACAAACCTCAGCGTTCAGTTCCTCCTAAGCATCGAGGATGTAACAAAGGAAGTTCTCGATTCTCTCGAAGGTCTTACTGGTAACGAACGCAGCAAACGCCAGTCGGAAATTCTCGCTGCTATCAACAAACGCATGAGTGATCCCTCAAAGAACATCGAAACAAGAGTAAGCTCTTTGTTCAAAGGCAATCAATTCCTGGCATTCGTTTACCAACGCTATACAGATATTCGTCTCGTTGGTACTCCTCCTGAAAGCGTTGGTAAATTCGGTGGCGACTCCGATAACTGGGAATGGCCCCGTCACACCGGCGACTTCTCAGTATTCCGCGTGTATACCGATGCCGATGGCAATCCCGCAAAACATTCCACAAGCAACATTCCTCTCAAACCAAAATGGTATCTGCCCATTTCCCTGAAAGGCGTGAGTGAAAATGATTTTGCAATGATCTATGGCTATCCGGGAAGCACCAATCGTTACGAGACCTCCTATGGCGTTGCCCTTTCTACCGAGATCAATAATCCTTCGCTTGTGAAGCTTCGCGACGTAAGGCTGAAATATATGTTCGCAGAAATGAAGAAGGATCCTGCTACCAAGCTTCAACTCGCTTCTTCATACGCAGGCATTGCTAACTACTGGAAATTCTACGATGGCGAAACCAAGCAACTTCTTAAATACGACATCTACGGTAAGAAGAAAGCCGCTGAAGAGAAATTCATCAAGTGGGCCGATGGCAAGCCCGAGTATCAATCAATCTTCGCAGAATGGAACGATACTTACGATCGCTGGCGAAAATACGCAAAGCAGAGAGTGTACCTCAATGAAGGCATACTAGGCTCTCCATTGATCATGTTTACTGCCGCATACCTCATTCCTCTCGAGAATGCGCTTGTTAAAACAGGCTCAACCCAGGAGGAACGTAAGAAGGCGCTTGAAACCGCTGACGCACAGCGAAAAAACTTCCTGCAAAATGAAAACAAACCTTCCGATCAGAACATACTTGCAGCAACCACAAGATTGTTCTACGAGGATATCGAAAAAGATCAGCATCCAGTTGGATTTTACGGCAACCTGAAGAATAAGTATGGCCCCCTCGATAATGAAGCGACTTACCAGAAGTACGCTGCAGAAATCTTTGCCAACACAATGGTATTTGATGATGCCAAATGGAATTCCTTCATGGAAAATCCAAATGCCGCTGTTTTGCAAAACGATCCCGCGTTTGCGCACATGAGCGCATTCTACACAAACAATTACCTGAGCAAGTATTCATCATATTACCAGGAATTCAACTCAAAGAATGCCGAGCTGGGCAGGCTTTATCTGAAAGGCATCATGGCCATGGATCCTGCAAAGGCTAAAATGATGTATCCCGATGCAACCTTCACCATGCGCGTGAGCTATGGCGCTGTTAAGTCATACAAGCCGGGTGACGCCGTTACCTACGACTACGTAACTACCTCAAAGGGCCTGATGGAAAAGTACAAGCCCGGCGATTATGAGTTCGATCTTCCGCAAGAACAAATTGAACTCATCAAGAAGCGAGACTTCGGCCAGTACATCGATAAGAAGAGAAACGACCTCGTTATCGGATTCATTTCATCGAATGATATTACAGGAGGAAACTCGGGTTCACCTGTGATCAACGGCAATGGAGAACTCATTGGCCTCGCCTTCGATGGAAACTATGAAGCGCTTAGTCATAAACTTGCCTTCGATAAGAATCTCAACAGAACAATCAATGTCGACATTCGCTATGTGCTTTGGTGCATCGATAAATTGGGTGGCGCGAAGAATATCATTGATGAGTTGAAGCTTGTGAAATAAGAGGTTTATTAGTTTAAAAGTTTAAGTGTTTAAGTTATTTTTAAGCGCCCGGTTCTGCCGGGCGCTTTTTCAATGAAGACCACTATCTGCATTCTCACCATCTGCCTTGTCCTTGTATCCTGTGGACGAAGATCCTACACCGCTGCATCGGGCAGCATGGAAAATACCATCATGACAGGTACCGAATTCTTCCTCACACCAACTGATGAGTATCATCGCAACGACATCGTGGTCTTCGAACATGTATTTCCGGATTTTGATGCTGATGAATACGGCGAACGGCCCCTTATTACTGGCAAGAAACTTTGCAGGATCATTGCATGGTCCGGCGATGTGCTGGAAATAAGAAATGATGAGGTCTACGTGAACAACCGACTGGTGCACGCTCCGTCAAAAGCAATCTTTCTCTACCAAATTCGTGTAACCGGGCAACCTCCATTCGAGATTGATCAAAACAAGATCCAATATCAAAATACGGTTGGAGATACGAGTGTTTACCTTGCCCACCTAATGCAGTCAGAAGTGAAGGAATTTAGCGCTTTGGTAAATGTTATTTCCGTTAGACACTATAATAAAGGATACGAGACTCGCGATAGCATGTTTGCCAGGTCTTCCTTAACGGATACCTGGAACCAGGCCAACTATGGGCCGCTGCGAATTCCATCTCCCGGCGATACAGTCGAGGTAAATGAGGTGAACTTCAAATTGTTTCAACACGTTCCTGGCGTGGAAATGGGGACCTTCATAATTAGAGAGAAATTGTACTTTATGCTGGGAGATAACAGGTATGCTTCAGAAGACTCACGACTTATTGGCCTAATTGCACATTCCAAAATGTATGGTGTTGTTGAATAATGAATAAATTCGCTTCACAATACCGTTGGTTGCAATCACATAAAAAGATATCGGTCTTTCTCTTCGCATTTTTCATTAGCCTTGCTGCATCCGCTCAAGTCCGCTTTAGCCTTGCTTCAGATCTTTCTGTGTTGAGAAGTTTCAGAGAAAATCAACGGTTTTGGGCTCTCGGCCAGACTGTTCAATTTCATTTTCATTTTACTCCAAAAGATGGTGCGTATGCCTGGCTGGCATATTACACCAATGGAAGTTTCCGAAACGATCATATTGCACAGGCGAAGGATGGCGGTACAATTCCCCAGGACATTCCATTCACCAGCCGCACGCAAATGAGGTTGAAGCATATCTCCCTCGGCTGGAAGCACTATCTACTAGGTGAATCCTTAATTGAAAAGGGAATCAGTCTTTACAATTATGCTGGATTTGGTTTGATATTAGGTAAGATTGTGAATACCCATACCGTCCAGGTGGATACGAGCCTTTACAACATGCCGCTCTTCAGCGGCGCAGCAGATTTCAAGCGACTCACACTCGATCTGGGTCTCGGCGCTGAAAAGCCGGTTGGCGGAGATGTATACATCTACCTCGAAGCAAGGGCAATGATACCGACAACTGATTACCCCAGTCAATACATTTCACGAAATGAAAATTCGCCATTCACGGGAGCGATCAATGCAGGCATACGCATCTTATTTTGAAAGTAAACCCATGTCTACACAAAAAATTTCCATCACCCAGGTTGAACTTTACAAACTCTTCATTCCTCTCAAGGAACCGTTTGTGATTTCCCTCGGCCCAATATACAATGCCGAGAATCTTGTAGTCATCATTCGTACAGACGCCGGCATCATCGGATATGGAGAGTGTAGTCCCTTCATGAGCATTAATGGCGAAAGCGTTGATACCTGCTTTGTGGTGGGACAATATTTCGCAAAGCTTCTCATGGGACGAAACGCGCTGGATATTGAAGACTGCGTAAATGCGGTGGATGGGTTGATTTATGGAAATGCAAGCATAAAGAGCGCATTCGACATTGCTTTGCATGATATTGCTGCACAACACGCGGGTTTGCCACTCTATGCCTTTCTTGGGGGAAAGAATGATAAGCCAATCACTACAGATTACACGGTAAGCATTGGGGAACCGGCGCAGATGGCGATCGACGCCAGGAAGATCATGGATGAAGGCTATCCTGCTATTAAGATCAAACTCGGGAAGAATGGCAAGACGGATGTTGAACGAATCCGGGCAATTCGCGAAAGCGTGGGAAGTGAAATTCCTTTGCGTATTGATGCAAACCAGGGATGGTCCGTAGATGAAGCCATCGAGACACTTAAAGAACTTTCGAAGTTCGGTATCCAGCACTGCGAAGAGCCGATTCCCCGATGGCAGTTCATGCGGCTTCCGGAAGTAAGAGCGCAAAGCCCGATACCCATCATGAGTGATGAGAGTTGTGGCGATGAACACGACGCAGAAAGGCTGATTAATTTGAAGGCTTGCGATTACCTCAATATCAAACTCGGCAAAGCGGGAGGTCTACACAAGGCGATGAAGATTGCAAGACTTGCCGAATCCACACAAATGCATTTGCAGGTTGGTGCATTCATGGAATCGAGATTAGCAATGACCGCATTTGCGCATTTCTCACTCGTGAGTCCGATGATCGTTCATTTTGATTTCGACACTGCTCTAATGTTCAGGGAGGACCCTGTTACCGGAGGCATCATCTATGAAAAGAATGGAGTGATTAAGGTCCCCGAAACTCCCGGCCTCGGCGCAACCATCGAAACAACCCGCCTCAAAAAATTCGAACACCAAATCATTAACTAATTAATTAATTAACTAATTAACTAATTAATTACCTGTCCTTCCAAGCCCACAACAATCTGCACGCATACGTCCTGTATGGACTCCATTTCTCTGAGATTCGAATGAGGTCAGC
>CBINHQ010000166.1:0-5796 GCA_966250475.1 uncultured Chitinophagaceae bacterium | reverse complement strand
GTTTGAGGTTTGGGTTTAAGGGTTTAAAGGTTTAATGGCGTGGTTTGGGGTTGGGGGTTTGAGGTTTGAGTTTAAGGGTTTAAGGGTTTAATTAGAGTCTTTAAATCAAATACCCTGATCGTACTGTTCAACGTGACCTTCGTCAAGGCAGGCTGTTCACTGTTCCCTGTTTATTGCGCACCCTGACCTTCGTCAGGGCAGGCTGTTCCCTGTTCCCTGTTCCCTGTCCTTATGGCACTTGCTTTGCATAACTCCCATCTGAATTACGAACCATCCCTTTATGGGAATTAAAAGTCAAGTGAACATGGTATTGCTTCCCGAAAAAAAGGCCAACCTCGAACGGCTGTACAGGAGGATGATCGAGGAAATCCAGGACTACGCTATTATTTTGCTGGATGTTGATGGAACAATTCTCACCTGGAATAAAGGTGTAGAAAGAATTAAAGGCTATACATCTGAAGAGATTGTTGGTCAGAACTTCAACATCTTCTATTTGCCTCTGGACAGACAGGAGAATCTCCCTAATAAATTATTGGATCTCGCGAGAAGAGAAGGAAGAGCGAAGCACATCGGACGTCGTGTGCGAAAGGATGGCAGTACGTTTTGGGGAAGCATCCTCATCACTGCAATCCACGACGACGAAAATAATGTGGTGGGCTTCACAAAATTGACGCGTGAGTTGAGAGATAATGAACTCGATTAAAAAGTTCTGCTAACTAGGCTTCGCGTCAGGATATATTCTTCAATACCTCAAAGTGTGGAAATTATTTCCCATGCGGATATTTTTTTGTCCGGCAGAATACCTCCTGATTATTGCAGGCAGGCCTTTTAACTTTTTAAATAATTAACCCGTTATCCACGCCGGTCTTGCGCGCGGTTTCGTAACCTGCGTCGGCATGCCTGATAACGCCAAGACCGGGATCGTTGCGAAGTACACGAGAAAGACGAGCTTCTGCATCGGGCGTACCATCCGCGACGATCACCATTCCTGCGTGAATGCTGTAGCCCATTCCCACACCACCGCCATGGTGGAGACTCACCCATGATGCTCCGCCTGCCGTATTCATTAATGCATTAAGGATTGGCCAATCGGCGACGGCATCACTGCCGTCGAGCATGGATTCGGTTTCCCTGTTCGGTGATGCAACGGAACCTGTATCGAGGTGATCGCGGCCGATCACTATAGGAGCTTTCACTTTGCCGCTTCGCACAAGTTCGTTGAATGCGAGTCCTGCTTTTTCACGCTCTCCCTGTCCGAGCCAGCAAATACGAGCAGGTAATCCCTGGAAGGCGATGCGTTTGTTGGCGAGGTCGAGCCAGCGCATAAGTGATTTGTTATGAGGAAAGAGTTCGCGAACGACTGAATCGGTAGCTGCAATGTCGGCAGGATCACCACTCAATGCGGCCCAGCGGAATGGTCCTTTGCCCTCGCAGAACAATGGGCGAATGTATGCAGGAACGAAGCCGGGGAAGTCGAATGCATTCTCCACTCCTTTCTCTTTTGCACGAGCGCGGAGGTTATTTCCATAGTCGAATGTGATGGCGCCTTTCGCCTGCATCTCGAGCATCAGTTGTACGTGGCGCACCATGGAATTGTATGCATATGCGAGATAGTCGTCGGGGTTTTGTTCTCGGAGCACTTTTGCCTGCTCATAAGTAATCTCGTGAGGCCAGTAGCCGATGAGCGGATCATGCGCAGAGGTCTGGTCGGTGAGTGTATCGGGAATGATGTTGCGTTCGAGAAGTCTTTCCAATAAATTCACTGCATTGCAAAGCACTCCGATGCTGATTGCCTTTCCTTCTTTTTTTGCGGCAAGCGCTGCATCGATGGCCTCGTCAATGTCGGTGATCTTCACGTCGAGGTATTTTGTGCCGAGTCGTTTGTCGATTCTCCACTCTTCCACTTCGGCGACGAGTGCAACGCCTTCGTTCATCGTGATTGCAAGTGGTTGAGCGCCTCCCATTCCTCCGAGGCCCGCTGTAACATTGAGCGTTCCTTTGAGCGAACCTTTGTAATGTTTGTCGGCAAGCGCTGCATACGTTTCGTAAGTTCCCTGCACGATTCCTTGTGAACCGATATAGATCCATGATCCTGCAGTCATCTGTCCATACATCATCAATCCCTTCTTCTCGAGTTCTTCGAAATGTTTCCAGTTGGCCCAGTTGGGGACGAGTTGCGAATTGCTGATCAATACACGTGGCGCATCCTTGTGGGTTTTCATTATTCCTACAGGCTTGCCCGACTGAATGAGAAGTGATTCGTCATTCTCAAGCGATTTCAGTGAAGCGATGATCTTGTCGAGCGCTTCGAAGTTACGCGCGGCCTTTCCTCGTCCGCCGTACACGATCAGGTCTTCGGGACGTTCAGCTACTTCGGGATCGAGGTTGTTTAGCAGCATGCGCAGTGCAGCCTCCTGTATCCATCCTTTACAGGAGATGGAGGTTCCTGTCGGCGTCTTGTACTTAACAGGATCATAAGATTTTTGGGAAGTTATCATGCGCCAAAATTAACAAATTGACTAATTAGCTAATTGGCTAATTAGTCAATTCTCAAATTTTCAATTACCTTCCCTTCATGAGTATACACATCAGCGCAAAGCCTGGTGAAATTGCACCAGTGATATTGATGCCGGGCGACCCATTGAGGGCAAAACACATCGCGGAAAAATATTTGGAAAATTATATTCTGGTCAGTTCCACGAGGAATGTATTTTTCTATACTGGCTCTTATAAAGGAACGAGAATTTCGGTTGGTGCAAGTGGAATGGGATGTCCTTCGATCGGGATTTATTCATACGAACTCTTTACAGAGTACAATGTCGGTTGCATTATTCGCATTGGCACATGTGGTGCGTACTTCGATAGCATAAAGTTGTACGACATTTTGAATACGGAAATTGCATGCAGCGAGAGCACGTATGCGGAGAGTGCATTCGGCATCAAAGGAGGTACTATACCGCACCAGGGAAAGGCATATGATGTGATCAATGCGACTGCGAAGAAATTGGGAACTCCAATCGGAACAGGCGCCATACATTCAAGCGATGTGTTTTATCGCTCCACGCCCGGGCTACCTCCGATTGTGAAACAGCATAATTGCATAGCGGTGGAAATGGAAGCATTTGCATTGTTTGCCAATGCAAAGCATTTGGGCAAATCAGCCGCGACATTATTAACCGTATCAGATGTGATCCCAACAGGGGAAAAAATATCGGCGGAAAAAAGAGAAAAATCCCTCGATCCAATGATCCATCTCGCCCTCGAATCATCCCTCCAATTAACTAATTAACTAATTACCTAATTTGCTAATTAGCCAATTGCTGGTTCACCAACTTCGTAAACGAGAAATCGCTAATTAAACTTTTGATTTTCTCGATGTCATCTGCGAAGATCCTGTCTTCAGTAGCGAAGCTGACGTGTTTTCTCACATACCCGTGTGCAAGTTCGAGAATGGCGCTGCTCTTGAGTGGGCGCCTGAATTCGATGGCCTGACATGCGCTCATCAGTTCGATGGCAAGAATGTATTCGAGGTTGTCGAGGATCTTGTTCAATTTTCTTCCGCTGATGCTTCCCATGCTTACATGGTCTTCTTGTCCGAGTGAAGTGGGAATGCTGTCAGCGCTTGCGGGAAAGCAGAGTGTCTTGTTTTCCGTAACAAGCGCAGCAGTCGTGTATTGAGGAATCATGAATCCGCTGTTCAGTCCCACGTCCTTCATGAGGAGCATGGGCAGTCCCCATTTTCCTTCGAGAAGCAGATAGCAGCGGCGGTCGGAAATGTTTCCGATTTCACTGGCCGCGAAGCAGGCATAATCGAGAGGCAAAGCGAGTGGCTGGCCGTGGAAATTGCCTCCGCTGATGGTGTCGTCAGAAGAGAAGATGATGGGATTATCGGTAACGGAATTCAATTCGATTTCGGTGAGTTCATTCAGGTGAGCCCATGCGTTTCTCGATGCACCATGCACCTGGGGCATGCATCGGAGAGAATAAGGATCTTGCACGCGGCCACAATCGACGTGACTTTGCATAATGGCGGAGTCTTTCAACAATACACGGAGGCGTTGTGCCACGGTGCGGTTTCCATCGTAAGGACGCAGTTCGTGCAGGCGTTCGTCGAAAGGAGCCTTGGTGCCGGTGAGCGCTTCGAGACTCATTGCTCCGATGATGTCCGCAGCGTCGAGGCAGTTGCGCATGCGTTGCACAGCCTTCACAGCGTATGCGAGAATGAACTGCGTGCCGTTGATGAGCGCGAGTCCTTCCTTGGGTCCGGGGGCAATTGGGGAGAGCCCGTGTTTCTTTAAGATTTCAGAGGAAGGCTTGCGTTCGCCATTCACGAATACTTCACCGAGTCCGAGCAAAGGAAGAAAGAGATGTGCCAGGGGTGCGAGGTCGCCGCTTGCACCAACGCTGCCTTTTTCGGGAACGACGGGTGTGATATTGTTTTCGATGTGCCAAATGATGCGTTCCAATGTGGCGAGTTGCACTCCGGAATACCCTTTCGCGAGAGAATGAAGTTTGGTGATCATCATGATTCTTGCAATCTCTTCGGGAATGGGATTGCCCACGCCTACACTGTGGCTTTGAATGATCTTATGCTGGAGTGTGGCGGTGTCTTCAGGTGAGATGGCGGTGTTCGCGAGAATGCCGAATCCGGTGTTCACGCCGTAAACGGTCCGGTTTTGCTCGACGATTTCTTCTACAGACTGCCGGCTGCGAGTGATGGCGGCGATGGCGTCTTTACCGAGAACACCTTTCGTGGTTCCATTAGCGATAGAGAGGGTGATGTCGACAGTAAGGTGGTCGGTACCGTAATTGAATGAGTGGGCCATTACGCAAAGTAATTGGTTAATTTGAAAATCTGAAAATTTGAAAATGAGGCGCACCTGCGAATGATAATTAATTAATTAGCTAATTAGTTAATTGACTAATTATATTTGAAGCATGAAATACTCTCTCATCCATGCTCTTTTCGTATTTCAAATCCTTGCCTGCGGCATGACGGGCAGGAATGCGGAGGCGGAAGCGGCTGCTGTGCTGGATACGCTGCCGGTTCCATCTATCGATACGAGTCGCCACAACATCATTCTCGAAAACTTGTTTGAAGAAAGTGCGAATTCGCTCCGTGGCTTTTTGAAGGGGCAATCCTGTTGCGATTATTCGGTGAAGCAGGAGAATGGGGCATTGAGATTCGAGGTGAGGAAGGATGACAGGCCTGTGTCGGGTAGTGTGCGTTCGGAGATCACGGGAAAAGGATATCGAAATGAAGAAAGGTGGTATGGATTTAGAATTCGGCTGGAGGATTGGAAGGTGGATGGAGCGGGAGAACATGTGATACAATGGCACCCGAACGATTCAAGAGGATCGGCTAACCTTGCATTGTGGACGAGTAGCGGCACTTACACCCTGGTGGTGAGTCCGGATGGAAGCGAGAATCATTATTATGAACTCGGTCCCGTGGTGCCGGATGTGCCTGTAGATTTTGTGCTGCATGTGAAATGGTCGCAGGAGCGTGATGGGTTTGTGGAGGTATGGAAGGATGGAAAATACATCACGAAAACGCAGAATGAGAAAGAACTCCCCTATCGCGGCATTACAACGACGAAAGGATGTTATCTCAAACTGGGAATAAACAAATTCGGGTGGTCATATGAACCGGCGAGGTCGGAAAGCACAACGGATAAGAGGGTAATGTATTTCGAAGAGTTCCGCGAGGGAAATGAGCATGCAAAATATGAGGATGTTGCCCCGGCCATTAACTAATTGAGTAATTAACAAATTGTTCAATTAATAGGGCTAATT
>CBINHQ010000165.1:0-5823 GCA_966250475.1 uncultured Chitinophagaceae bacterium | reverse complement strand
CCGCTTGCCGTGGATCCACCGAAGAATCGCCGATGGGCTGGTATTCTCCTTCATTCATGAAGCGTGAGAAATCATCCCTACTGCTGGGAAGCAGAATGGCGACTGAGAAAAAATTAACCTTAACCACACATATTAAAATCATCAACCGCCCATGAACATCAGCATTTTTGGATTAGGATACGTAGGATGCGTCAGCCTTGGCTGCCTTGCCCGCAATGGCCACAAGGTAATCGGCGTCGACGTTAGCGAGACAAAGGTCAATCAGATCAACTCGGGCCTTGCCACCATCATCGAGAAAGACATCGACCACATCATACGTGAGGAGCACAACAAGTGCAGGATATCCGCTACCACCGATTACAGCAAGGCCATACTCGAAACAGATATTTCGATCATTGCAGTGGGTACACCCTCGAGCAACACCGGACACCTCAACCTGCAATATATTTTCAAGGTCGCGGAAAACTTCGGACGCGTGCTGATGTCGAAGGATAGCTTCCACATCATCGCTATCCGCTCAACAGTTCTTCCCGGCACCTCGGAGAAGTTCGCTTCCATCATCGAAGAATTTTCCGGTAAGAAGAGAAACGTTGACTTCGCGATGGTGTCCAACCCTGAATTCCTTCGCGAGGGAACTGCGGTGCATGATTATTACAATCCTCCCATCACGCTGCTGGGCTCAGAGCATCCCGAGGCTGCAGAGAAGGTAGCATCACTCTACAGGCAGTTACCCGCGGAAGTAGTGATCACCGATGTGCGAGTTGCCGAGTTGATGAAGTACGTGAACAACACCTTCCACGCGTTGAAAGTTTCATTCGCCAACGAGATCGGTAACATCTGCTCCGCACTGAGCATCGATTCTCACAAGGTGATGGAGATATTCTGCAAGGATAAGGAACTGAACATCTCACCTTATTACTTCAAGCCGGGTTTCGCGTACGGAGGCTCCTGCCTTCCGAAGGATCTGAAAGGATTGCAGACCCTCGCGCACGACAATTATGTGAAGACGCCGCTGATCGAAAGCATCGACAAGACGAACGAACTCCAGATATCGAGAGCAGTGGAACTCATCCAGGCAACGAAGAAACGCAAGCTCGGATTCCTCGGGCTTAGCTTCAAGGCCGGAACAGACGACCTGCGCAACTCCCCGGCGGTAACGTTGATCGAGACTCTTCTCGGCAAGGGATTTGAGATCGCCATCTACGACAAGAATGTGCACCTCTCGAAACTGACGGGTACGAACAAGGAATATATCGACACGCACATTCCGCATTTGTCGAAGTTGATGAAGTCGCAGATCAGCGAGCTCATGCACGAATCCGAACTGATAGTTGTAAACAACAAGGAGAAAGAATACATCGATGTGCTGATGAACGTTGAAACCGAGCATCCCATCATCGACATGGTTCGCCTCCCGGAAGAAATACGACAGAAGAAAAATTACAGGGGAATTAACTGGTAAAATGAAGACTATGTTTACAGGAAAACACATTTTGATAATTGTAGAGAATCTGCCACTGCCTTTCGACCGCCGCGTGTGGCAGGAAGCCAACACACTGAAAGAAAATGGCGCCGAGGTTTCTGTGATCTGTCCCAAGATGAAGGGCTACACAAAATCTTATGAGTGTCTCAACGGAATACACATTTATCGTCACCCACTCCCACTCGAGGCACGGGGCGCGCTGGGCTACATCCGCGAATACTTCGCCGCACTGTTCTGGGAATTTGTGCTGAGCTGGAAGATCTTTTTCAGGAAAAGATTCCACGTGATCCAGGGTTGTAATCCCCCAGACCTCATTTTCCTCGTGGCCTGGTGCTTTAAATTATTTGGCGTGAAATATGTATTCGACCATCATGATATAAATCCTGAACTCTACATTGCGAAATACAACAAGAAGGGGATGTTCTACAAGTTTCTGCTCTGGGCGGAACGGCTCACCTTCATGACCGCTAATTACAGCATTGCTACCAATGAGAGTTACAGGGAAATCGCGATAAGGCGTGGCAAGATGCCACCCGAAAAAGTGACAGTAGTGAGAAGTGGACCCAAATTGGACAGGCTGAAGATCACCCCTGGAAACGAGAAGTACAAGAAAGGACGCAAATACCTTGTTGGCTACGTGGGCGTGATCGGAGAACAGGAAGGACTCGACCTCCTGCTAGAGTCTGCAAAAAAAATCACCGACAAAAGAAATGACGTGCAGTTCGCCATCGTTGGCGGCGGCACAGACCTTGAGAGCCTGAAGAAGCTCTGCACACAAATGGGCCTCGATTCATTCGTAGACTTCTATGGCCGCGTGGATGACGAGACTCTTGTGGACGTGCTCAATACCGCCGACATTTGCGTCAATCCCGACAAGCCTACGGTGATGAACAACCTCTCTACCATGAACAAGATCATGGAGTACATGGCGCTGAAGAAACCAATCGTGCAATACGATCTGAAGGAAGGTAGGGTTTCCGCCGCCGGCGCATCACTCTACGCAAAGAATGGAGATACCGCAGACTTCGCCGACAAGATCGAATGGCTGCTCGACAACGCAGAAGAGAGAAAGGCCATGGGCGAACTCGGTTATCAACGCATCATCAACGAGCTTTCATGGAATCATGAAAAAGATAAACTCATCAATTTTTATAAAACTGTTTTAAAGACGAGAGAACTTCCAGAAAAGGAAGGGAAACTCGAGCCCGTACCTGCAAGCCACTAACCAATTAACTAATTAGCTAATTAGCTAATTAATTAATTATTCCAATACCAATGACGCGCCGGAACGTCCAATGATTACTTGAACCGAGCCTAAAAAGCAATCATTATGAATCAACGTCTGGCTATTTTACTCAGGATATGTTTTGCCGTCCTGGACCTGGTTGTACTGAACGTAGTATTTATCATCAGTCAATTTGTTTTCGAAGATTATATCTACGAAGCAAAGGTGCAATACACCTATCTCTGGTTTTTCTGCAATGCCGCATGGGCCCTTGCAAGCTGGGGAGTGAGCATCTACAATGAACGGAACATCTACTCCTTCGAGAAGTTTTCCAAACATACGATGAAGGCATTCGTATGGTTTCTCGGGTTGGTGATGCTCTACCTTGTGTTCAACAAGGAGGCGGATCTTTCGCGCCTGTTCATCCTTAGCGTGCTTGCCTCATTCGCAATAAGCCTCATGGTAAACAGGTTCCTGCATCTTGCCTTGCAGAACTTCTTCCAGAACAAGGACCACATCGTGCGAAAGATCATGATCATTGGTTACAATGATCGCGCGAAGAAGCTGGCCACCTACCTGGAGCAGGAGCCCATCAAGACAGAGATCGTAGGTTTCTGCGAGGAGCCTTCCAACGTGACGGAGCTGACCCACTACCCCATTCTCAGTGGTATCGATAATGTGATCGAGACTTCGAGGCAGCATGAGGTGACGGAGATCTTCTCCACCATTTCACCAGAGCAGCAAACGGGAATCTATTCCCTCATCAACCAGGCTGACCAGGCCTGCATACGCTTCCGCATCATTCCGGATCTTAACCAGTTTATCCGGAAACCGGTGCACCTCGACTATCTCAACGACATGCCGGTGCTCAGTCTCCGCCGCGAGCCGCTGGACGATGTGGGCAACAGGATCAAGAAGAGATTTTATGACATCTTATTTAGCAGCCTGGTTATCATACTGATACTCTCCTGGCTGGTGCCGATTCTTTCCCTTCTCATCTGGTTAGAATCCCGCGGTCCCGTCTTTTTTATTCAACAAAGAAGCGGGAAAAACGGAAAAACCTTTAATTGCATTAAATTCAGGAGCATGCGGGTGAACAAGGAAGCCAACCTGAAGCAGGCGACCAAGGACGATGCGCGCATCACCAGGATGGGAAGATTCATGAGAAAAACAAACCTCGATGAACTTCCGCAGTTCTTTAATGTATTGATGAGTGATATGAGTGTGGTGGGTCCACGCCCGCACATGCTCAAGCATACCGATGATTATTCAAAGCTGATCAAGCAATATATGATCCGCCACTTCCTGAAGCCCGGAATTACGGGCTGGGCGCAGATCAATGGATGCAGGGGAGAAACCAGGACCGTGAAGGAAATGAATGATCGTGTGCAATACGACCTCTGGTACCTCGAAAACTGGAGTCTCTGGCTGGACACGAGAATTGTATTCCTTACTGCATTTAATATGATCAAGGGCGAAAAAAATGCTTATTAGGAAGCGAAATAAACCTAATTTAAACTCTGTACTTTTTGCTGACAGGTACTCCGGGCTGATTCTTCAGCCTGAGTACCTTTTTTTATGCCCACAAATGTCAATTATTGCTGAAAATACCTATCGATACGGATACCCGGTATCATCTCCCTTATCTATCTTGGCTCATTCTGCCAGCATGAAATGATGAAGTCACTCCTCCTCATAGCAATGCTTCTTCCATTGATATCATGCAATGGACAAAGCTCCGGCGGAAATTACGAACCCGTGATCACAGAGCATGCATACATGCTTGGTGAAACGAGGGTGATAATCGAGGAAGAATCTTATGGTGGTATGCAATCACCGCTTCTCGTGCATCTACACGATGATGAATCCACTTCCCTGAAAGCCGCAAGAGAATTTCTCAAAGAAAATGGAGGAAGACTGATCCGGATAGTGAATAAAGGCGAACGCATTATTGATTTCGTTTTCGGAGGGCTGAAGTTTCGAATCGATCCAAATCGAATGTTCACTGCAGACGGGATCTACGGAACGATGAAAGTGAATGGCAGGTATTCACCAGAGGCGCAGAAGGAGGTTGAGGGTTTCGCAGCGAGGTTTCTTGAACTGGTGGGTGAAACGGATTGCATCATCGCGGTGCACAACAACACGGAAGGAAGGCTGAGCATCGATAGTTACATGGAGAATGGAATTCTCAGGAAAGAAGCGAAGCTCGCATCGAAGAATAAACGAAAGGATGCCGATGATTTCTTCCTCGTGACGGATAGCCTGATGTATGAGAAACTGAAATTGAAAAAATTCAATGTGGTCTGGCAGGACAATGTCAATGCAAAGGACGATGGATCACTCAGCATCTGGAGTGGAAAGAATGGACGATGCTACGTAAATATTGAAACACAGCATGGTCACAGAAGCGCAGCGTTACGCATGTTACGAGCGATGACCGCAATCCTCAAGGAAGAAAAACCATTTAGTCAATAAAAAACTTAGAACAATTAAAGCAAGCCACCCTGAACCCGCAATTCATCACTCTCTTGTTTCAATTCATGCACCCGGAGATTCGCTACGGTGCAGCATGGCCATACTTTGCGTCAAAATCAACAATCATGACAAGAAGAATAGCCATTCTTATCCTATTACTTGCGGCGGGTTACTTTGCCCAGGCACAATTCGGAACCAAGCTTCTCAATAAAGTAAAGAACAAGACGACTCAGCGTGTAGATCAGCGAATCGACAGCGAGATCGATAAAGGTCTTGACAAGGCTGAGGGAAAGAAGACAAGCAACAACGGAAACGGCGGAAGCACGAAGGCGAAAAGCGGAGAGGAAACAGAAACCGAAAGCGAAGACAACTCCATAACAAGTTATTCCAAGTTTGATTTCATTCCCGGTGAAAGGATCCTTTACTCCGAGGACTTTCAACAAGACGAGATCGGCGAGTTCCCCTTGAACTGGAACACTGCAGGTAAAGGCGATGTGGTAACACTCAACAAGGCGCCGGGCAAATGGCTTCGCCTGTATGAAAATTCATTTTACCTCAGTTCAAACAAGGCATCGTTCACGGAGAACTTCACGCTTGAGTTCGATCTGCTCATGCAGTTGAAGAACACGGGCTATACATA
>CBINHQ010000164.1:0-5833 GCA_966250475.1 uncultured Chitinophagaceae bacterium | reverse complement strand
TCCGAAATCAGGTGGATGGATGACAGAAGTGAAAGTCGTGCTTGGCTTCATCGAACTCGCACTTGCAGTGAAGTTCCTCTCCAACGCCGACCTCGTTAAGCAATGGGGATTGTTGAAGCGTGAAGTATTTATCGGACTCTGGGTACTCATCGGCGCCTGCATTGTAATTTATTTGCTTGTTAGATTCGCGAAGCGCAAAAAGACAACAGGTATTCCTGTTCCAAGAATTCTGTTTTTGATACTCTTCATCTCGCTCACCGTGTACATGGTGCCTGGATTAACGAATACTCCTTCGGCGAATTTGAAAATGATCAGCGGCTTCCCTCCCCCACTCTGTTACAGTGTGTATGAAAATCCTGTTAACTGTAAACAAGGTTTCAAGCCACTCGAGGATTATGAAGAAGCATTGGAAAAAGCGAGAGCTGAAAACAAACCATTGCTCATTGACTTCACAGGATGGGCCTGTGTGAATTGCCGCAAAATGGAAGAAAGCGTGTGGACCGATCCGCTGGTCGACAGCCTCATGCATAAAGAATTTGTGGTGGTTTCGCTCTATGTGGATGAACGCCGCAAACTTCCCGTTGTTGATCAGATTGTATTCCGCACTTCCAACGGAGTGGACAAACCCATCATCACTGTTGGTGATAAATGGTCAACCTTCCAGACAGAAAACTTCGGCGCGACTTCGCAACCGCAATATGCAATTCTGGGTCCCGATGAAAAGGCGCTCACGCTGACGAAGTATTACACTCCAGATGCGGATGAGTTCGCCGAATGGCTGGAGTGTGGTTTAGCTGCGTTTAGGCAGCGGGGCAATTAGGTAATTAGCTAATTAGTTAATTGGTTAATTAGTTAATTAAAAATCAAATTCCCTTCTGGCCAGGTTCCATCTAATTCCAAATGTCACCACAGAGGTTTTATCCTCCATAATGGGAGCTGTCTTGGTTTCTTCCTTTCTCATGGTGCCGAGGAATTCGAAGAAAAGATTTTCACGCAATTCATACGAGAGTAGAAGCGAGGCATAGAACACATTCGTCTTCCAGCCTGAACCGATGGAAAATCCATAATCGCTAATGCGATAGGGAGGCACGGAGGGAAGGAAGATGTTGCTGCCGTAGCTGATCTGGTTGAGGTCGCGGCCTTGCGTGTAAGCTATCGCCTTTGCCTGTATCATCCATTTAGGCGCTGGTTGATATCGGGCGATGGCTATGAATTCTTTGAAATTCGCTCCCAGGGGATGCGCGAGTGGCTGGTTGTAGTGTGAATAGTTCGCCACTGAGTCGCGGTGCGAGTAAGTGAACGGCCTCGCACGGTTGTGTTCAAATTGAAGATCGAGATTCCTGATGTTGAACGCATCAATATACTTCGCGCCTAGTTGGAAGCCAAACTTGTTCGCCCACCATCCATTTCCTGCCTTTACTTCCGAAAGCTTGAATTCATCCAACAAAAGTTGTCCGTAGAACTGAAATTTCTTTGCCACGTTTGCTTTGAAGTCGAGTCCGGCTACAGAATTATCGAAGCTTCCATTCTGTTGTTCGATGGAGCGATAGAAGATGATGGGATTGAGATAGCCGAAATCAAACTTATCCACTCGACCGAAGATCACTCCCTCGAAGAGGCCGATGTTAAGCCAGCGCGTGATGTTTACATCGAGGTGATGCATTGCTGCATACTTCTTTCCGATGAGGCGGTCGCCGAGACGATTGTCAGCATTGTGTAGTTCCATGAACAGGTTCTGGTAATTCAGTTTCCAGATGCGCGTGTTCAACTTGAGAAAGAGATTGCTGTTGCTGAAATCGCTAAGGAAAAGGCTTCGGTGCCCATTGCCGATGAAATTCTTATCGTAACCAAATGCGACATCGATGTACTTCGTCACGTTGAAGGTAAAATATCCCCTTGCATCAAAGTAGTCCACGCCACCTGCAGCTTTGAAATCCTTATAGAATCCAGCACCGGGAACAGCAGTTCTCTCGGTGATGAATCGCTGTGCCCAGGAGGGATCGCGTTCCTGGTTGTCGGCGAGGTAGGCGTAGAAACCGATCTTGTCCGCAATCTTTCCACGCACCGTCAAACCGCGCGTATTGAGGAAGAGATCCTGATCGTTGTCCTGTTCCTTCGATAGAGTGAATTGAATGGCGGGATTGATGATGAGATCGAAGTCCTTAACGTGAACTTCGTAGAGGTTCGCGGGAGTTGTGTAGAAATGTTTGAGGATTGGCTTCCTGCTTTTGAACTGATCACGCATTTCAGGAGTGATCCATTCCGTGTTATTCAGATAGAGACTGCGAAGATTGTATTGATCTACTTTCGACAGTGCGCTCATTTGCACATCGCTTCCCTTCGAAAGCAAACCGTTTACAACTTGTTTGCGGCTGTATGGCTTCGTTTTTGAGAAATTGAATATTGAGTCAGGCGATTTTTTGATTTCTAATCTCTCGAGGAGTACGTATTGTTTATCACCGAGAGGAATATAGGTGGTTTGGGGAAATGCGATTGAGGAAATGAGGATCCCCGAAATCAACAACATGCAACCCTTAACCGGTGTTGCAGAAAGAAATACCGGTAGTCTTACAAGGGTTTTAATAAATTGCATTGGAACTGGTTTTTGGATATCATTCAACAAATTATGCAAATATATCTGATTAAGAACATACAGGTTGTCAACGAAGGTTCGGTTACTGTGGCCGATGTGTTGATAAAGAACGGGCGGATTGAGAGGATTGAGGAGAAAGGCATCGAGGTGGATGAGGCAGCAATCGAGATCGATGGTGAGGGAAGATATTTGCTGCCGGGTGCGATTGATGACCAGGTTCATTTCAGGGAGCCGGGTCTCACGCATAAGGCAACGATCTATACCGAGGCAAGGGCTGCCGTTGCGGGGGGAGTGACGAGTTTCATGGAGATGCCAAATACAGTTCCCCCGGCATTCACCATGGATCTTCTCGAACAGAAATATCAGTCGGCGTCGCAACATTCCCTTGCGAATTATTCATTTTATATGGGTACGTCCAATGAGAATGCGGATGATGCGCTGAGGGCAAATGAGAGGAAGAATGAGATCTGCGGTATCAAGATATTCATGGGCTCATCCACTGGGAATTTGCTTGTTGACAATCCGCTAACGCTGGAAAAGGTATTCCGGGAAAGTGAGTTGCTCATTGCCACGCATTGTGAGGATGAGCGAATCATACGCGAGAATTTTGCAAACCTGAAGGCTTCGCGTGAACTAGTGCCTTCTGATCATCCATTGATAAGATCGGTTGAGGCCTGCTTTGAATCATCTTTCTACGCGGTGCAACTAGCGAAGAAACACAATACTCGCTTGCACATCCTGCACATCAGCACGGAGAAGGAATTGCAGCTATTCTCCAACATGCTTCCGTTAACAGAGAAGCGCATCACCGCTGAAGTCTGTGTGCATCATCTGCATTTTACTAGTGAGGATTATCCGAGGCTTGGCAATCTGATCAAGTGCAATCCCGCCATCAAGGCGCCGGAGAACCGTGAGGCATTGTGGAAGGCATTGCTCGATGATCGCCTGGATGTAATTGCAACCGATCATGCTCCGCATACCTTAAGCGAGAAGAATGAACCTTACGAGAAAGCCCATGCGGGTCTGCCACTGGTTCAACATTCGCTCCTGCTCATGTTGCATTATTGGAAGGAAGGAAGGATACCGATTGAGACGATTGCGAGGAAGATGAGTCATGCTCCGGCGGATTGTTTTCGCATCCGGGAGCGTGGATACATTCGCGAGGGATATTATGCAGATCTTGTGATTGTTGACCCCGAGCGGAGGAAAAAATTGACGAAAGAATCAATTCTTTACAAATGCGGGTGGAGTCCTTTAGAGAATTTCGAGTTTCCTGCATCTATAACACATACGTTCGTGAATGGTCACCTGGCATATTCCGAACAAGGCTTTGATGAGACGGTGAAGGGAAGCAGGTTGCTTTTTAATTAGCCTGAATAGGCTGATTAGTTAATAATTGGGAATGCAAATAGACAAGATATCCTTCGGCGACATTTCGGTCTTTCATGCGGAAGAGGAATTTTCCATTTTTCACAAGCTCAATTTCACTCGCACAACGGGTGGGAAGGAATGGCTGCGCAGGTTTTTCAGTGAGCCGCAGTCGGACCTCAGCAGGATCATCGGCACGCAGCGACTCATTCGCACGCTGATGGAGCATGTGGATGAATGGCCGACAGACATCAGCAATGGCACCGTGCTCGTGATGGAGAAATTCATGGACTATGCTCTGGACCCGGTCAGCGCGTCTCCGGCTTCATTGAACAATCTTCTGTACCGCTGGCTGCACAACGCAGATTATTCCATGATCAGGTATTCGGTTACACATTTTGCGGATTTCTTCAGGGGAATGAAGAACATCACACACCTTCTCGAGGGTGTGGAATTGCCGATCGGCATTCGCATTTACACTGACCGGATTCAAAAGCTTTTGCAGGAGGAGCCGCTAGAGGCGCTGGCGGACACAACACATGGTGAGAAGTTTTCGCAGCGACAGAATTTATATTTCGCATATCACCTTCGCGGAAGATATCGGAACAATACGCTTGAGTTGATCGATATTTATAGTCGGCTGGATGCATGGTATTCAATGGCGGTCGCGGTGAAGACGTATAAACTTTCATTTCCGGAGTTTGTGGAGCAGGACTCGCCGCTGGTGGAAGCGAAGGGATTGTTTCATCTCCTCATTCCGAATCCTGTTTCGTATGATCTGCAGATGAGCCCGGAGCATAATTTCCTTTTCCTCACGGGAGCGAATATGGCGGGGAAGAGCACGCTGATAAAATCCGTTGGCGCGTCGGTGTTCCTGGCTCACATAGGAATGGGTGTGCCGGCAGCAAGCATGAGGCTGACCTTGTTCGATGGGTTGATCAGTAACATCAACGTGGTAGATAACATCGCGAAGGGAGAGAGTTTCTTCTTCAACGAGGTGCAGCGCATCAAGAATACGATACATAAAATCAGCGATGGCAGGAAGTGGCTCGTGCTGATCGATGAGCTCTTCAAGGGCACCAACGTCCAGGACGCGATGAAGTGTTCGACAACGGTGATAAAGGGATTGTTGAAGATGAAGAATTCCTTGTTCATTCTATCCACGCATCTCTACGAAATCGGCGAGGAGTTGAAGGAGTTTAAGAATATTTCATTCAAGTATTTCGAAACAGAAGTAAGGGATGAGCAGTTGCATTTTAGTTATCAGTTAAAAGATGGGGTGAGTAATGACAGGATTGGGTATGTGATTCTTAAGCGGGAAAAAGTCGTTGAGATGTTGGAAGCAATTGGATAATTAGCTAATTGGTTAATTAGTTAATTAGCCAATTATGGCTTGATTTGGGTGATAAATTTTTTATTTGAAATAGAGAAGGGATATTACATTTCACCAGCCTTTTCTTAAACTAATTATCTAATTCCTACACATACTCATCGAATATGAACTTTCTGGTTCCAATCATTAACTAATTAACTAATTAGCTAATTAACCAATTAGAATGCACCAAGCGTCCCTATGGGACGCGCGGAACCCTCGCGCTCTGGTTGCTACCCACCAATGGTCGCTATGCGACCGGAACCCTGGAGTTTGAGATGTCTTTACCATTTCTGCAACCTTCTGTCCCAGCGGAACAATTGGTGGCTAGCAAAATGTCCCGCCCTCGTAGATTCTTGTCCCGTAGGGACAATTGGTGGGTCACCAGGTTTAATTAGTTAATTAGCTAATTAGTTAATTAGCCAATTATGGCTTGATTTGGGTGATAAATTTCTTATTTGAAATTGAGACGGGATTTTACATTCCATCAGCCCTTTCAT
>CBINHQ010000163.1:0-5840 GCA_966250475.1 uncultured Chitinophagaceae bacterium | reverse complement strand
GCTCTTCATTGCATTCGCAATCAAGATGCCGGTGTTTCCATTCCATACATGGCAGCCTGATACTTACGAGCAATCCAACACGGCCACCACGATGGTGCTGAGTGGTATCATGGTGAAGATGGGTGTATTCGCGTTGTTGCGGTGGCTGCTTCCGGTGTTACCAATGGCATCGTATAGCTGGGGCGATACCGTTTCCACGATGGCGGTTGTGGGTATGCTCTATGCATCGTTCATTGCCATCAGGCAGAATGATATGAAGCGACTGCTGGCGTATTCTTCCATTGCCCACATCGGCTTAATGGTGATCGCCATCTTCGCGGAAACTAAGAGTGGAATGCAGGGCGTGATGATACAGATGTTCAACCACGGCATCAACATCATCGGACTCTGGATTATCGTTGAATTGATCGAGCGTCAGTTCGGAACGAGAAAGATGTCAGATCTCGGTGGCATCGCGCAGAAGTCGCCGGTAATGGCAATCATGTTCGTGGTGATCGCACTTGCAAACATTGCGCTTCCGCTCACGAATGGTTTCATTGGAGAATTCCTCATGTTCAATGGTATCTTCTCCTCTGCAGTGACAAAGTATAATGTGGTGTTCATGGTGACAGCGGGTATCACGATCATCCTTGCGGCGATCTACATGCTGAACATGGTGCGGAAGGTTTTCTTCGGAGAAGTAAGCACAATCACGGCGCAGGGAGTCGATATTTCATGGTATGAGAAACTCGCGTTGGGAGTTATCGTGGTATTGATATTCTGGCTCGGAGTTTATCCTGAATCGATGTTGAATTTAACAAACGAGATATCGGAAAACATTTTAAAAAAATCGGACATAATCCCGTTCTTAAAGAGGCCTTAAGATGAACGCATTAATAGTATCAGCAATTTTAGGTGTGATCATGATGTTTAGTGGCATCCTGTTCAAGAGCAAGGCCACGAGCAGGAGCATTGCCATTGCAGGCGTGGCGCTCCTCTTCATCCTGAACGTGATGGAAATGTACGGAGTGCGCCTCTTCAATGTCGACACTACGGGCATGATGAAGTTCGACAGGTTCGCGCTCTTGTTTAATGCGATCGCTTTCTTCTGCACCTTCATCTTCTTCATCCTTTCCTCGAAAGACATGGAGAAAGTAGGAAGCCATTACTCGGATTATTTCGGACTGATCTTCTTCATCCTCTGCGGTGTGGTGCTATCGGCTTCATTCACTTCATTACTGATATTATTCCTCGGCATAGAGATAATTTCCATTCCTCTTTACATTCTCACGGGAAGCGATAAGAGAAATCTCAAAGGCAATGAGGCCGCGTTGAAGTACTTCCTCATGGGAAGCTTCTCCACCGGTTTGATGCTGATGGGTATCGCGATGCTGTATGGCGCAACGGGCGGTTTCACACCTGAGGGATTGCAGTTCACCGACAAAGCTCCGGGTCCGCTGGTGATTGCCGGTATGCTGATGATGCTGTTTGGTATGTTGTTTAAAGGTTCGGGCGCACCCTTCCATTTCTGGACGCCTGATGTGTACGATGGCGCTCCAACAGTGTTCACTTCTTTCATGGCTACCATTGTGAAGGCGGCGGTGTTCATCGCATTCATTCGTTTGTTTGAAGAATCATTCGGCACGCTGCATGCGCAGTGGCAGATATGGATGGCGCTGTTCACAGCAGCTACGTTGTTCGTTGGAAACATCACCGCGGTATTCCAGCAAAGCGTGAAGAGAATGCTGGCTTACTCCAGCATCTCGCAGGCCGGCTTCATGCTGATGGCCGTGTATGCCATCAACACCGATGCGAAGGAAGGTATCCTGCTTTATGCGGCTGCTTATTCTCTCGCTACCATCGCCATCTTCGCTGTAGTGGCAAAGATGAATGATCATAGCTACGAAGGTTTCAACGGACTCGCGAAGCATCATCCTGTAACTGCGGCAACCGTTACAGTTTGTCTGCTATCACTCACCGGTATTCCGCTCACGGCAGGCTTCCTCGCGAAGTTCTACATGCTCAAGGCGGTGATATCAACTGACAAGCATTTATGGCTCGCGATCTTCGGGGTTGTGATGGCTGCAGTGAGTGCGTTCTATTACTTCAGATTGATCCAGGCCATGTACTTCAGGGATGGAGATCAGAAGGGACTCGTATTCCCTCCACGGTTCAGGTGGGCGATGATCATTGTTGCTGTATTGATTGTGCTGCTTGGCGTCTTCCCCAACCTGCTGCTTAACTGGTTTTACTTCTAATTGGCTAATTCATCTTTTAGCTAATTCTTATTAGTAAATTGCACCATGACCATCAGTGATGTCATCTCCCTTGCATTCCGAACGGTTAGGAGCAATAAACTTCGCACCGGCATAACTGTCGCCATCATCGCCTTCGGCATCATGGCGCTGGTGGGAATCATCACGGCCATCAAGGCAATGAACCAAAAGTTTTCCGAGAGTTTCTCTACGATGGGCGCCGATGCATTCACCATTCGCTTCAAGGAACGAACCATTCGCATGGGTGGCGGCGGAGGAGGGGGCGATGTTCAACTCTCGAAGAAAGGAAAGAGAAAAGAAAAACAATCGAGCCTTGGCAGGCCCATCACAAAGGATGAAGCAGAACTATTCGTTAACAACTATGGTTTTCCCTCTACGGTAAGCGTTTCCATTTTCGGAGGAAGAAATGCGATTGTTTCTTTCGAGGATAAAAAGACGAATCCCAATCTCACTCTTCTCGGTGGCGATGAAAATTATTTACAGTTGAATGGCTTCGCTCTTGCCGCAGGAAGAAACATGAACCGCAACGATGTGAAGAGTGCGGCAAACTTCTGTCTGCTAGGTTATGATGTCGCGAAGAAACTCTTTCCCCGCGACGTGCAGAAGGCAGTTAATGCAATGGTGAGAGTGAACAATCTTCCATATCGCGTGCTTGGTGTGCTCGAGAGTCGCGGATCGGTGTTTGGTTTCAGCAGGGATAATATCATCATTACCAGCTACACTAATATCGACAGGAACTTCCCTTCAAACAATTCCTTCGTCATTGCCGTAAAGACGAATAATCTCCATAATGTTTCCCAGGCCATGGGAGAGGCCGAAGGAAACTTCAGGCCGATACGAAAACTCGCCATCACAGAGGAAAACAATTTCGTACTCGACAGGAGCGACAGTGTGGCCGAATCGGCGATGAACAGTCTTGGCTTCCTCACCATCTCTGCAACGGTGATCGGATTAATCACGCTGATTGGCGCTGCGATTGGACTAATGAACATCATGCTTGTTTCCGTGTCGGAACGCACAAAAGAAGTAGGATTGATCAAGGCAATTGGAGGCAAGAGCAGGTACGTGCGAAGGCAGTTTCTCCTCGAAGCAGTCATCATTAGCGTGATGGGTGCAATCTTCGGCATCATCCTCGGAGTAGCCATCGGGAACCTGTTTTCCATTGTGCTAAACACGGGCTTCGTGGTACCCTGGAACTGGGTTTTCTACGGCATTATCATTTGTACGATTGTAGGGCTTGCGGCAGGTCTTTACCCTGCCAGGAAGGCAGGAAAGCTCAATCCGATTGAGGCCCTCCGGTACGATTAAACCGCAGTGGACAGAATCAATCACATTGGCCTAATTGTTATCAATTTATTTATCAGGCAGTTGTTGCGTTTGAAAAAATCATTAACTTGACCCCCTTTGGTAGAAAAAAGCATTTAAGGGCGACTTTTTTAATTAATTATTTACTTAAAATTGTGGGTCTTAAAATACCGGACTAGTTTATTAATAATTAAAAACAACAAAAATTTCAATCATGGCAGAGACTAAACCCGCTGCAACAGTTAAGGCTACATCTGTTCAACCTAAGAAAAGCAGTAATGCCATTTCATGGATCGCACCCATTCTTTGTATCATTGCCGGTTACGCTTTCTGGCGTTTTCTTCTCGGAAATCCTGATGGATTCAAGACGCCGGATATGTCAGGTGGTTTCTGGCCCGAGCATAAAGATCCAAAAGATGCGTTCCACAGGATCTACGAAGGTGGTATCATCGTACCTCTGCTTATTGGAATGTTGCTGATGGTGTTCGTATTCTCTATTGAGAGGCTCCTCACCATTCAGAAAGCACTCGGTAAAGGATCAATTGCTGATTTTATTCGCAAGGTTCAATATCATCTCGCAAATCGCAATGTAGATGCAGCTCTCTCTGAGTGTGATCGTCAGCGCGGTTCTGTAGCCAACGTGATGAAGGCAGGTCTTCGCCGTTATAAAGAAATGATCAACGAAGGCGGACTCACTACTGATCAGAAAGTAATCGCCATTCAGAAAGAAGTGGAAGAAGCCACAGCGCTTGAACTTCCAATGCTTCAGAAGAATCTGGTGTTCCTTTCAACAATCACATCAGTTGGTACACTCGTTGCCCTTCTCGGTACGGTAATGGGTATGATCCGTTCATTCGCCGCTCTTGGTGAAGAAGGCGGTGGCGGTGACTCCAGCGCACTTGCGGTTGGTATCTCTGAGGCCCTTTACAATACCGCCCTCGGTATCGGTACCTCGGCGCTGGCACTGATCATGTATAACGTTTTCACAACAAAGATCGATTCGATTACATATGGCATCGATGAATCAGGATTTACCCTTACCCAAAGCTTTGCTTCTCAATACAAATAATTTGTTAAGAGGGTATGGATTTTTCCAGGTAATTCATCTCATATAAAACAGAATTCAGAATGCCACATATTAAAATAGCCAGGAAAAGTACAGATACGGATATGACGCCCTTCGTGGACATCGCATTCCTGATCCTGTCCTTCTTCATCATGGCAACCAAATTTAAACCGCCGGAGCCGGTAGAAATACAGACGCCTAATTCGGTTTCCGCCGACATACTGAAGGAAGAGAATGCCATGCTTATCACCATCGACGGAAAGAACAGGGTATTCCTCAATGTGTCTTCTCCCAAGGATGGTGCGTTGATCGACCAGATGATCCAGGGCATTAGCACCAGCAGAAACCTCAACCTGACACCGGCACAGATTGCCAACTTCAGGAGGAGTCCGATCATTGGTGTTCCGTTTAACCAACTCGGCGGATTGCTGAACCTCGATCCGGCAGACCAGAATCCCGAAAAGCAGCCGGGCATCCCCGTACTCGATTCGTTGAACAATGAAATGGTGTGGTGGATCTCCGAAGCCAAGAAGGCATTCGCCGGAAAGAAGTTAAACTACCTGATCAAGGGTGATAACGGTTCTAAATATCCAACCTTCGAAGCCGTGATCAACGCGCTGAAGAGAAACGAAGAGTTCAAGTTCAACCTGGTTACATCCCAGGAAGGAGCTCCCGAAGGAACGGAACTGTACATCGAGAGAAGGAGAGGAGGTAAAAAATAATTAACACCTAAATTATTTCAATATGGCAAGTATTGATAGTGGTGGCGATGACGGCCACAAAAAAGGACCAGGGGTCAAGAAGGCCAAGAAGCTTTCAACCCGTGTGGACATGACGCCGATGGTGGACCTTGGGTTTTTGCTGATCACGTTCTTCATCTTCACGGCGACGATGAGTAGTCCCACCAGTATGGACCTTAACATGCCGAAGGATACCGAGAAGCAGGAAGAGCAGTCGAAGGTGAAGCAATCGGGTGCGCTTACCATCATGCTTGGAAAGGGAAATCAGGTTTACTACTACGAGGGTGAACTTGATCCGAACGGAGCCAACTTCAAGCAGACGACCTTCACAGGCATTCGCGACGTGATCATCAACAAGAAGAAGTCGGTGATCGCATCATACAAGGGAAATCCTGATTGCGAGCAGAAGCAACGCGAGAAGGGAAAGCCCATAGAGGATTGTAAGGAAGAAGACTTTGTGGTGGTGATCAAACC
>CBINHQ010000162.1:0-5886 GCA_966250475.1 uncultured Chitinophagaceae bacterium | reverse complement strand
ACCCATTGAACACTTCGGCCGGGAGCATATAACTTGTATTCGACGTTGGTTGAACCTGCACTCTGTTTGGAGCAAGGTAGCTGATATTTATTTCAGGTTCCCAATCGTATGACAGGTATCCTGGAGGAGCAACCAGGTCTAGTAGTTCACCTCTGCAAATTCTGTTGTCATTCCCAAGATCGAAGTTTGTATTATGGTCAGTTATCAGTAAAGTGTCTGAATAAATCCTGCCACAACCATCCGTTGCGGTAACGTAATAAATACCGGGCTGGGAAGCAATAAAAATACTGTCTGAACTTTCATCTTGCCAAACGTAGGATTTGATGCCGGTGTTTTGTACCGACAGCACATAGGTCTTTCCTGGACAATAGACTGTGTCATTCCCCAGGTCAATGGACTCAAGTGGTGGCAGAGGGTAAATGGTTACTGAGTCAATCAACTTGTTGCAGTTTTCAGGCTGAGCGTACACTTTTCCATTAAATTCTGGTTTCACCAACAGGCTGATGGTGGTATCGTTCAGCATGGAAAAGGAATACACCTGCGAGGTGTCGAAAATAAATTTCACCTTGCCCATGCACCTCTCATTCTTATGTGCAGTTATTATTATCGGTTCGTCTATATTACATACGGTATCCGGCGCATTTATTCTTATTGTATCACACCAGTTTACAATGTTGCAAACTATTTCTTTCTGCAAGAAGTAATCTTCTACCAAAAAATTTGAAGGTTGCGAGGCTACCGGTGCAATTTCACTTGAAAACTCTCCCTGCCAGTTTATCGGTGAGACATTTGCCGTTCGTACTGTAAATTGATTTTCCGGATATCCAAAACAAGATGCTGAAGTATCTCTTGCCTGTATCCTGATATTATCGATATAGCCATAGTGATCTTCGGAGGTAGCAAGGTTAAAAGAGGGAAAGAATCCTGGCTCATGTGCAATCATACTGGTATACCACAATCCCCAATATCCTATGAACGGGTGAGGGAGTTTCCTTTGAAAGTAGAATTGACTCGAAGGTTCGCCCACTCCATAGTAAACCCTTTTGTTGAGAATGTCATGTGCTATTAGATAGTGCTTTTCAACTGAATCGAGGTAAAGTTCATAATTCCAGTCTATCGTCCATCTGAATTTTTTTGGCGTACAGATATACTTGCTTTCAAGGTGATTAAAGTTGCTGTCGAATGTTGTTATCTTAAATATTCGAGTCACGGTATCTCCACCCCTGAAGTCGTACCCCCATATTCTCCTCGAGTAGGTGATTTTGCCGTTGTTATGGAAGAAAACATTGGTGAGGCGGTTATCTATCCCTTCTCCTAGTGGATGACCAAATTGGCTGCTTCCAACTGCAGGGCTGCAATATGCTTTCCTTGAAGTGATTTGGCGGGTTTGCCAGTCAATTTTCAATGCCACATATGCGGGTTGATCAAAAGAGTTTATTTGACAAGTATTTGAGAACTGGGATCCGCCGTAAAGAAAAATATCATTCCCGCTAATCCTGCATTTGCTGTAATAAGATGCATAGGAGGTAATCTGTGGCGGTACAAATGTCACTGCCTGACCTATTTGACCATCATTACTCACAGTAACCAGTGTTATGCCATTGGAAGCATTTGGTCTAACCGGATGATTCAATATCATAAGCATGCTGTCTGCATCAAACCTTTCAATTAATGAAATATCTATAGCTGCGTTGCTGAGAAGAATTTCATTTTCCGGGAGACCGAATTTTGCCTGGTTTACCAGGTTCCCTTCAGGCGAGAAAACCAAGAGGAAGAAAGGTCTATTATCCCACTGAATTGAATTAGTGCAGGCAAAAATATTTCCATTCGCAGCTTCGGCAATAGTTTCAAATTGTGTACTTCCATCTCCGAAGGGAGCAGTTATTCTTTTGAACCAGGCAACATCCCCCTTTGCATTTATTTTTGTGATGAATGATCTTCCTAATGAATCCCCCAGCATGTAAAAGCCTTTAAGTATTTTACCGTTATCCTTTGTGGGAATAGTTTTAGTAATTCTGACAGAGTCATTGAATTGCATCCGATAGCGGAAATGCGTGGATGAATCGGCACAGATATCCTGGGCATTTGCGGCAAGGGATATTATAAGCGCTATGAAGGGGATAAGGCTTTTCATAGAAAAGAAAGCAGAGTTAAAGATACTCTGCTTTCTTTAAATTTTTAGTTCAAATACCAGGTTTCATATATCCAGGTATCTGCGGGTTCAGATACGCATGGGCCACCGTTAGAAGTGATATTCATCAGGTTGTTTCTGTATCTAACTTCTACATATCCAGGTACTAAACCATTCATTGTTTGAGATTGGTTTAAATCAATAAACCAAACATCCATGTGCCCAATTAGCAAGGTCTCAAAACTGGGCATTAATAATCCATCAAGATACAAGTAAAAAGGTTTCCAATTTCCATTACCATTCTTGAATTGAATTTCTTGTCTATGGGGGAATACATAACCATAGGGAAAACAAGGTGAGCCTATTGGATCAGCGCCACTAAGGCTAGGGGGTGTATAATTTGGAGGTGTTCCATAGCTTGGGTTCCAATTCACTCTGTCCACCCTTAGACAAGGTAAACTTGTATGTTGTGACCCAACAGCGGATTGCTGCGTTGAGAAGCCGATGGTTAAGGTTGGGTAATTTGTGCAATCTGTATATGCAAACAAATTGGGTTGGATTGCGGTCGCATCATTATATATGTCTTCTGAAACAATGTCTGTACGATATTTAATAATAAACTCGTTCATGTCTGCGCCATTTCCATTTGTTCCTACTACTCCGTTATTTGTTATACTTAGTAAAGGAGCTGTGGGAGTAGTATAAATGGTAACACCCGAAGAGTTTCTTAATCTAACGCGTCCTACACTATTTAGCCCAGAACCATTGTCCATTTGAGGTTAGAACTCGGATGTGATTTTGTATGTAACAAGAAAACGATAGCCAACGCCACATGTAAATTCTCTATCCATAGAAACAAAAGTCTGGTCAAATTCTGAATCGCCTGGTTCGGGACAGGAAGTTTCTCTAAGCTCACTTGAATTTGTCCGTAGCAATGTTATCTTGTTTCCATTTAAGTCACTGTAATACCCGCGACCATGGATATTAAGGATTTGTGAAGAAACGTAGGGCTGGCCGGCTAATTTCTTGAAGTATACCTCTCTTAAGTCTTCACCTTCAGGTGAACCCTTGTCACTAGATTTTTTACAACTGTTTAAGATTAATGTACTCAGAACGATGGTCACCATCGTGACCATTTTTAAAGTTGAATTTCTCATTAGTTAAGGTTTTAATGGTTAAAGTATGTATTTCAATCTGCAAAAAGTATCCATTTGAATACTGTAGTTTTTTACATACTACAGATTTTCACAAAGGAGATGGATTATCGATTAGTAGTTGAAATGAAAGTAGGTAAGATTATTGTCGAAAACAATTACCTGCTTGTGGCATTTTTTTCAAAATAGCCAGCAATCGGGAAATTCTGAATAGATAACGGATAGTTACGTTTGGAAGGGAGCGAAATTGCACTAAAGAAGTTGTATTTCCCCAAATTGCTAAAAATGATACTGTCCTCCCTAGTCTAACTTAGGACTAACGGCTTCTACAATTTTCCTTTACGACTCAATGAAATATTCAGAGAAAGTATAAATCACTCATTTGTATTTGATTGGTAAGTTAATCTGGCAACAATTCTGCTCATTAGCTAATTAACCAATTAACTAATTACCCTAACCCTCAATGTGAATCGAAAACACAATCATCCTCGATTGTATCTTATCGAAGACGCTTGAATATTTCAGGTTGGGATCTCGGCTGTGGATGTCGCTCAGTCCGTTGCTGATCTTTAGTTCAGGTGAGAGTATGAAGCTGGGGAAGTAGAAGTTGAAGCCGAGTCCCAGTTCAATGCCGTAGTCGTATTTGTTTATCTTGATAAGATCTTCTGCTTTCTTTGCTCTTGCATTACTCGCAAGGTCGATCTCACCCTTGATGCCGCCAAGCATGTAGACCCTGAAGTTGCCGATGCGGTCTGATTGCAGTTTCACCTGCAAAGGAAAACTCACACTCACTGATTCTACAGGACGTGTTACTTCCGTGAGTCCGTCCATGTCCGGGTACTTCAGTTTGTAAAATATGCTGCGGTTCATGAAGGAGAGCTGTGGATTGAACCGGAGTTGTATGCGGTCGGAAATGCGGAGTGTGGCAAGGAGTCCAAGACCGAAACCACCTGAGTTTACGGGTTCTGCCACATACACGCTGTCATCTTCCAGGAACCGCGAATGAAGGTCTGTATGAAAACTCGCCACGTTGGCTGCGAGGGTTATTCCGAAATAGTAAGGCTTGGCATCGTGATCGTAGAGGTGCATTTCACGCTGGGCAAAAGCAGTTTGGACAATCAGAAAGCATCCGAGAAAAATTAAGATCCGGGTCTTCACAGTACGGGTTTTCTTCCAGTGTAAATGCAACATATTCCTAAGCTTAGTGGTTTGTATCCTGTTTCGGTAAAACCAAGTTTGTTCAAGATTTCGACAAAATTCCGGCGTTCAGGAAAAGCGTCGGCGGATTCTTGCAGGTATTCATATGCTTCTCTATTCTGCCTGAACCACCGCGCTACAGTTGGTGCCACAAGGCGCATGTATATGTTGTAAAGACCGCGAATTGCCCGCTTTTCCGGCTTTGAAAATTCAAGGATCACAAGCTGCGCTCCCGGTTTCATCACCCGGTGCATTTCGGAGAGTCCCTTTTCCAGGTTCCCGAAGTTGCGCACACCGAATGCCGCCATCACGGCATCAAACGTATTTTCACTGAATTTTATTGCCTCGGAATCTCCCGATTGTAACTGGATTCTGTCCGTAAGATTCTCTTTTTCAACTTTCTTCCTGCCCACTTCCAACATACCTTCTGAGAGGTCGATTCCGGTAATTCTCGTCCCTTTCAGCAATTTACAGGCCATGATCGCCATGTCGGCCGTTCCGGTGGCCATATCGAGGACATGTGCCGGATTATCCTTCGCCAGTATGTTGATCGCCTTCTTTCGCCAGCGCAAATCGATGCCTGCAGAAAGAAAGCGGTTCATGAAATCATATCTCCCGGCAATGCCGTCAAACATTTCCGCCACCTGCTCCTTCTTTCCCTTCTCCGAGTTTTTAAAAGGAGTTATATGATCATGCGGCTGGTCTTTCATGACGTGCGAAGTTAGATTAATTAACTAATTGACTAATTAGCAAATTAGTTAATGGGGGTTATCTTGCGGCTATGGAGATTGTTTCATCCAAGTATCTTGTCAGTAGCCCGGATTATAAACAGTCGCCGGCGCCGGATCGTCCTGAGTATGCATTCATCGGACGGAGCAACGTCGGAAAGTCGTCGCTCATTAATATGCTCTGCAATCACAAGGGACTGGCAAAGACGTCTGCTTCTCCGGGGAAGACGCAACTCATCAATCATTTCGAGATCATTTCATCAGATAAATCGAAGTGGTATCTTGTAGACCTGCCGGGGTACGGGTACGCAAAGATTTCGCAGAGCAGCCGAAGGAGATGGGAGCAGATGATCGAGAATTACATCCGCAAGCGTGAGAACCTTGCCTGCCTGTTCGTGTTGGTTGACAGCAGACATGAGCCGCAGAAGATCGATATTGAATTCATCAATCAATTGGGAAAATGGAATGTGCCGTTTGTGGTAGTATTTACTAAGAGTGATAAGAACAAACCTGGTGCAACGGTGAGAAGAGTGAAGGAATTCATTGAAGCGCTTTCGGAGCATTGGGAGGAGCCGCCTCCGTATTTCGTCACATCATCCAACACAGGGGAGGGGAGAAAGCTGCTGCTCGATTACATTCATTCACTGAATGGGGATTACAAAAGATTGTAATTTAT
>CBINHQ010000161.1:0-5888 GCA_966250475.1 uncultured Chitinophagaceae bacterium | reverse complement strand
CGAAGCAACAGCTACCTGGCTCAAGCCGAAGATCGTTTGTGAAGTCTCGTTTCGTGAGATGACGAACGACGGCGTGATGAGGCATCATTCCTTCGAAGGATTGCGCGAAGACAAAAACCCAAAAGAAGTGATCATGGAAACAGCAACACCTACGAAGAAAATTGTGAGGAAGAAATCTCCTTCCAAAAGTTCAGGATTGATCAAGGCGCCGGGAAAGAAGACGAGGAAGACGCTGCTCAATCCATCTGAGAATACGCAGGTGAGAAAGATAAACGGGCATGAACTTAAGTTCACAAACCTGAACAAGATCTATTGGCCGAAGGAGAAGTTCACGAAGCGTGATTTACTGAATTATTATTACAAAGTCGCGCCATACATTTTGCCTTACATGAAGGATCGGCCGCAATCGCTCAATCGCTTTCCAAACGGCATCAACGGAAAGAGTTTCTATCAGAAGAATGTAACGGGAAAAGTCCCTGACTGGATCAAGACATTTCCTTACTTCAGCGCGGATGATGATGAGGAGAAGAACTTCCTCGTGTGCACCAACGAGGCGAGTCTGCTGTACATGGCTTCACTCGGATGCATCGAGATGAATCCATGGAGCAGCAGGATACAGAAACCCGATCATCCCGATTGGTGCGTTATCGACCTTGATCCGGATAAGAATCCTTTCAACGAAGTGGTAGAGGCGGCGCTCGTCACCAAACAGGTATTGGATGCGATGGGAGTGCCTTCCTATCCCAAGACTTCCGGCTCGACGGGAATGCACATCTACATTCCGCTTGGAGCGAAATACACTTACGAGCAGTCGAAGGAATTTGCAAGGGTGATAGTGACGTTAGTGCACCGGGAGATTCCAAAATTCACAAGCATTGAACGAGCAACGAGCAAGCGAAAGGGAAAGATCTATCTCGACTTTTTGCAGAACCGCCCGCAGGCAACGCTGGCGACGGTGTATTCGGCAAGACCAAAGCCCGGCGCGACGGTGTCAACCCCACTGGAATGGGATGAGGTGAAGAAGGGGTTGAAGATTTCTGATTTCACGATTGAGAATGTTCCTGACCGAATAGCAGAAGTGGGAGATATTTTTAAGAAGGTGGTGGGGAAGGGGATTGATATGTTAAGAGCATTGAAGAAAGTAGATTCTTTGAAAGTTGACAGTTGACAGTTGACTGTTGACCGTAACTTCGATGAGGGATGGGAGATGAGAGATGAGAGACTTAAGCTCGAAGTATCCTTTAAACTTTTAAACCTCTTAAACACTTAAACCAAACTTCAAACCCCAAACCTTTCTTGGTTGGAATCTATCAGCGTCCATCATAGGCAATCATAATAAATCTGCGTACAATGGTCCTACGCTGAATAACTTTCTGAGATTTCGGAGTCTTCAAATCGAAGTCCCTCATCCCTCATCCCTCATCTCACATCCCAAGACGGTCAACTGTCCACGGTCAACTGTCAACGATATTCAGCAACAGTCAACCATCCCTCCCTATCTTTGCCAAAAACCATGTTCCAGGGCATCTTTCCCGCACTCACCACCAAGTTCAACGAAAAAGAAGAACTCGACCTCCCTGCCTTCACAAAGAATCTCGAAGCGCAGATGGCTGCCGGTGTGCATGGCATCGTGCTTGGCGGCACACTGGGAGAGGCGAGTGTGCTTACCACCGAGGAAAGAGAGACTTTAGTGCGCCATAGCGTGGAAGTGGCTGACAAGAAGATTCCAGTCATCATGAATATCGCGGAAGGTTCAACTAAGGAAGCGATCCGCCAGGCCAAACTCGCGAAGCAATGGGGCGCAAATGGATTAATGCTGCTTCCTCCCATGCGTTACAAAAGCGATCACAGGGAGACTGTCACGTGGTTCACACAGATAGCGGCATCGACTGACCTGCCCATCATGGTCTACAACAATCCCATTGATTACAAGGTGGAGGTCACACTTGATATGTTTGACGAACTCTCTAGTGTTTCAAATATCCAGGCAATAAAGGAATCCACTCGCGATGTGACGAACGTCACGCGTCTCATCAATCGTTTCGGCGATCGATACAGCATTCTTTGCGGAGTTGATACAATCGCGATGGAAGAATTATTGCTCGGCGCAAACGGCTGGGTTGCCGGACTCGTTTGCGCGTTCCCTAAGGAAACGGTAGCAATCTACGAACTTGTCAAGACAGGTAAGATAGAGGAAGCAAAAAAGATCTATCGCTGGTTCATGCCCTTGCTCGAACTCGATATTCATCCTAAGCTGGTGCAATACATCAAGCTCTGCGAATCGGAAGTCGGACTCGGAACGGAATATGTGAGAGCGCCACGGTTGGTGCTGGAAGGAAACGAGCGGGAGAAGGTTCTTTCTGTTATTAGGACCGCACTACAAGGTTTAAGGGTTTAAGGGTTTAAAGGTTTAAGGGATGAGAGGCTTTTTTAGGTTTAAATGGTTTAAAGGTTTAAAGGTTTAAAGGATGAGATTCTTTTTAAGGTTTAAAAGTTTAAGAGTTTAAAAGTTTAAGGGATGAAAAATATCTTACGAAGGTTCTTGGAATTCCATTTTACGCCCTTAAACTTTTAAACCTTTAAACCCTTAAACCTTTAAACCAATGAGGCATTACTTTTCCTGTATAGATTCTCATACCTGCGGTAATCCTCTCCGCCTCATCCGGACGGGAGCTCCGCCCTTGCAGGGAAAGAACATGAGTGAAAAGCGCCAGCACTTCCTTCGGGAATATGACTGGATTCGCACGGGATTGATGTTCGAGCCTCGCGGGCACGACCTGATGAGCGGAAGCATGCTGTATCCTCCGCATGATCCGGAGAATGATGTGGCTGTGCTGTTCATCGAAACAAGCGGTTGCCTTCCCATGTGCGGGCACGGCGCAATTGGAACGATTACCATTGCGATTGAAGAAGGTCTCATCAAACCAAAGAAGGAAGGCGTGGTGAGAATGGAAGTCCCGGCCGGACTCGTGATCGCAGAATACCGAAAGGAACACATTGAAGATAGAGTGAAGGTTGCTTCTGTTAAACTGACCAATGTTCCATCATTCCTGCATTCAACAGATATCGTAGTTGAATGTCCGGCACTGGGTTTATTGAAAGTTGATGTCTCGTATGGCGGTAACTTCTACGCGATCGTGGATGTGCAGGAAAATTTCAACGGTTTGCAGAATTATCATCCAGATCAGTTGATCACGATGGCAAGAGACCTTCGCAAAAGAATCAACGAGCGGTATGAGTTCATTCACCCGGTTGATTCAACCATCAGAGGTTGCTCGCACATTCTCTGGACTGGCGATACCATCGATCCCGCATCGACAGCCAGGAACGCCGTGTTCTACGGAGAGAAGGCGATAGACAGATCACCTTGCGGAACCGGCACGAGTGCGCGCATGGCGCAATGGTACGCAAAGGGAAAACTGAAGAAAGGAGATAGGTTCATTCACGAAAGCATTATCGGAAGTAAATTCACCGGTACGATTGAAGAAGAATTGGAAGTAGGAGGATTGCCTGCCATTCGCCCCGGCATCGAAGGCTGGGCGATAGTGACCGGCTACAATCAAATCATCATTGATGAAGAGGATCCGTTTCACAAAGGATTCTCACTGACCTGAAAAAACACAACACCACATGAAGGCATTGATCATAGGCGGAGGGATCATAGGACTCAGCACAGCGTATTACCTCAACAAGACCGGATGGAAGGTTACCGTAATCGACAAAGGCGATTTCACCAATAACTGTTCATGGGGAAACGCAGGATACGTCTGCCCCAGCCACTTCGTTCCTCTTGCCGCTCCCGGTATCGTGAAGAAAGGGTTGAAATGGATGTGGAACTCATCGAGTCCATTCTATATTCAACCGCGCATCAACAACGCGCTGATGGAATGGGGAATGAATTTCATCAAGAGCGCATCGAAGAAGAATGTGAGAGACGCCGCGCTTCCTTTGCGCGACATCGCACTCATCAGTCAACACGAATACCAGCAATGGGCAAAGGAATTTGATTTCGCATACGAGCATAAAGGCCTGCTGGAGATTTACCAGAGTGAAAAGAGTGAAGAGCACGCGTATCACATGGTTGAGCGTTCAAGAGAACTCGGACTCGATACCGACCTGCTCAGCTACGATGAACTGCAAGCGCTCGAGCCGCAGACGAAGATCAAAGCAAGGGGAGCGGTGTACTTCAAATGCGATGGCCATCTCTATCCCGATAAACTCATGAATGGACTGGTTAGAAAATTAAAGGAAAGCGGAGTTGAATTGCTATCTAATGAAAAGGCAATGCGTCTGGAGAAGGAACGCGATCGCATCACCAAAATACATACGGAGAAGAATGTGCATGAATTCGATTATCTCGTTGTGGCTGCTGGTTCGTGGAGTCGCGAGATTGTTTCGCTGATGGACATTCGTCTTCCACTTGTAGCGGGCAGGGGTTATTCACTCACATTGGAGAACTCACCTTACAAAATGAATCATCCTGCAATCCTGCTGGAGAGAAAGGTGGCGATAACGCCGATGGATGGAAACAAGATCCGCTTCGGTGGCACGATGGAAATAACCTCGATCGGAAAGCCTCCCCGAATGAACAGGGTGAAGGGAATCCTCAATTCGCTGAAGCAATACCTTCCTGAATTCGATATTCCCGTTCCAAAACCTGAACAGGTATGGTTTGGCTATCGTCCCTGCTCTGCTGATGGACTGCCCTACATTGGTCGCGCGGGAAAATGGAAGAACCTGGTTGTTGCAACTGGTCACTCCATGATTGGGCTTAGTCTTGGAGCAGGCACGGGCAAACTCGTGGGTGAAATCATGAATGAGGAAAAGCTCTCTATGGATCTAAGTCCGTTCAGAGTCGAAAGGTTTGATTAATTAGTTAATTAGCTAATTAGTTAATTAGATAATGGGGTTACATTTTGATAAAGCGAAAACTGTCTGAACCTTCTTTCTTTCCGAGCATGATGATGTAATTTCCCGGAGCTAGTGAAGTCAGGTCGATCTTCTTGTTTTGCTTAGGAAGATTGTTCTGCATGATTATCCTTCCAGAAAGGTCGAGGATGGTGAACCATGCATATTCGCCGGATGTATTGTTAACATAGATGTGATCAGTTGCGGGGTTGGGAATGATGCGCACCGGTGTCTTCACTTCTTTCGTGATGTTGATGACACGCGTCATCGAAAATCCGATGTGATAATCGTTGATGTCCTGATGTTTGATGCGATAGTAATGCTTCCCTTCCTGGCGGTTAGCATGTGCGAAATGATAATCTTCGAGTGATTCGAGACTTCTTTTGCTGGGAATGGTAGCGATTACATACCAGTTCATACCGTCTGTGCTGTGTTCAACCCAGAAGCTCTTATTATTGTATTCGGTAACGAGCCAGTCCAGTGTAACGGAATCGCCTGAAGCTTTAACTTCAAATACATTCCAGAATACCGGCGGGGGAGGAGCGGATTCAGCTCTGAGTTGTGAGGATAGCAAAACGAACACCACGAGTGCCTTCGCCAATCTGCGATTCATTAGGGTAGAGATCATCGTCATGAAAATTTAGATTTTGATCGGCTTTCCCAGGAGATCGGAGGTTGGTGTGGAAGGCGAAGGGTAGTTTTACTAATGAATACTTACCCTGTGTTCCGATGGTGAATTACGGTGTAAATAAATGGTAAAACACGCAGCGATGCAATAGGAAATTTACGAATGTGAAGAATCAGAAAGTAATAGGAGAGGCAAACATTTGATTTTCATGAGTAAGCAAATTGACATTTAACAAACCGAATTAGAATTTTTAAAGCAGGGATACATGGAATTTAACCTGGAAAGAATCATCAGAAGTAATTTCAGACAGGCAAAACGAGAACCTTCACGCTCCATGGATGCAAAAATTTTG
>CBINHQ010000160.1:0-5908 GCA_966250475.1 uncultured Chitinophagaceae bacterium | reverse complement strand
GATGAGAGTCTTTAGATGAAAGCTACTTTGAATTATCGAATCGTCTATTAGTCCGAAGTCTCTCATCCCTCATCTCTCATCCCTCCTCAAACAAACCTCAAACTTCCTACTTCTTCAAAAGCTCCATCGTCTTCTCAAAACTCTTCGTATTCGCCAGCGAACGAACCGACTGCGTCACATCATTTCTTTCTCTTTGACTGAGGTGAAAGTTCAGCGCCGCCTTGTTTTCCTCGCTGTCGGCAGCGTATTCATATAAAATTTTGTAAAGCGGGATATCATTATCATGACCGTAATAACTGAGCATGTCATTCTGAAAATATTCCATCATCTTAAACCAGTTATGCTGGAGAAGAAGGAATGGCTTGGTGGCATGATCGCTGATGTCGTCCGAAAGATAGGGTGAATCCCAACCGCCTGGACTCCTGTCCCTGATCTGCATTATCAATACGCCCCGCGTATTTTCCCTGATCCAATCTTCGAATACCTGTAGGAAACGAAGTGTTGTCTCCTGTCCGTAATTATCGCGCAATCCTGCATCCATCACATCGATTACGGGCTCACTAGGTAGCCAAACATTCGGCAGCACAATCGGAAAGGTTGCATTCATCCTAAGTGCGGTTAACAAACGCAGGTTGTATGGATCCTGATTCTTGAAGAACGCGGTGAAGTCAATTGCGTCGGGGTCCATGAAGGGCATGCGCGCTGTATCCTGCCAGCCTTGCATCATGAAGCTGATCGGTTGTGTGCTGATGATTAGCTTCCTGCTGTCGCGCGTGATCACGGAATTGAAGAACATTAGCGGAATATTCGCATTGCGCTCATCTTCTATGTAATCCTTCAATTGAAGGTCAAGCAAACCCTTTGTGTTAAGGTTTAATTTTTCCTCGAATGCATATCCGCGGTCCTTCACGTACGAATATTCTCCCACCTTAAATTTCTGCGCTGGCGCTATGAGATCCCTTGCAACGAAGGATGAGAACACCGGATTCAGCAAATCGGCAGAAACATGATCGATGTAAATATCATCCTGCAGATTGATTCTGTTGCCTAGCTTCTTCTGTCGAAACAATTCCCTGAAGTAGGAGGCGCCGATCATTCCACCCGAAGCGCCTGTGAAAAGGAAGATCTTATCCATGATCTCACCATTCGTAATGCTGTCGAGGTGCTGAAGCACACTCATGGTGAAAGTAGCGCTGCGATGGCCGCCGCCACTCGTGTTCACAAGTATCAGCAACGGCTTCTCTTCTTTCTGCTTCTTCTTCCAGTTGTTTAATACGGAGATCATGTTCTGCTTATCCGCTTCCTGCTTCTCAGGCGTGCAAAGGGCAAGCAACCCTTCACGAGTATAGTGTGGTCGCTCTGTTTTGTTTTGATAGTTCAGTCCATATCCCTTGTTGCGCGGATCGATCCAATCAATCTTATAAAGCACATTGATCATTATCACCAGCAGAATGAGATAGGGAATGCTCCATGTCTGAAGAAAATAGGAGAATGCACCCGCCACGCCGATGAGAATTGAAAAGAAAATGGTGATACTCGCCGCCGCGGGAATTTGAAACGCCGGCGTTTCCAGGAAGAATCCCGTTATCACAAGAAAGAGGAAAGCTGCGAACACACTCAGTATCGCCGCGAAGTGATGTCGCTTGAAAAGCGAATCGACGAATTGCGAAGTATAGTGCTTCACGTTTCTCGTAGGACGAACGCGAATCGGGCTGTCGAGATACCAGTCAGCCTTAATGAGACTCTCCTCATCGTATGGCTCACGCTGTGGCCTGAGGTGAGTGATGTATTGCCTCGGCTCATTGATCACAGGCAGCATCCTTCTCAGGATGGAGCGGTCAGCCCGAAAGAAATAGATGAATGAAATTGCGAGGACCAAAATTAGCCCTGAAAGAAATCCTCCGGAAAGCAACAGGAACTCACCCATACTAAGCAGTCCCTTGAAGTGCGCGAACCGGTATGATTGTATCAGGTATAACAAAAGGAAGACAAGCGGAATGATGGAGTTATTGATGCAATATTTCAGGAATGGATTAGTAGTTGCTGCGAGAAAACGAAAATGCCTGCTGAAGAGAATGAAGCTGCTGATGTTCCAACTCATGATGAACATTCCAATGGCTACACCCACAATTGCGAAGCTCACGGGGTTCACATCGCCGAGGTATTCCGGTGCGAGGTACAAGGCATCCGCACCAAACGTCTTCATGAAGTTTCCGCTTATCGTACTGAACAGGATGAACCAGAAAAGTAATAACACCTGGTATTTGCGGAAATGCAGAAACAGCAACTGTATTGGGAAGGAATGGTAGAAACCAATTAGCCAGGCTTTCATGGAAGAGTTTAGGTCAGGTTTAAAAATACTATTAATTAACTACAGGGACAAACATCCCTACGCCTGGTTAGGTATAACGTAATTTTTACCCCGAATGATATAAAACATCCATGTGAAGGAGAGTAATAACATCATTGCAACAAACTGGTGCGCCACGCCAAGCCAAAGGAAGGTGCGCTGATCCGGAGAATAAAGCACCGTAAAGATTCCGAGTATCACCTGCACGAAGACGAGATACATGGGAAGCCTGAGTGTCTTCCTGAAATATTGGGAACCGCTGACTTTAAAAGCTTTCCAGGTCCACCACAGAATAAGAACTGTGAGAAGGTAAGCGAGATTTCTGTGAATGAAATGTATGACCAATGGATGGTCTACAAGAAATGAAAGACCATCGAAGTTTCTCCCTGCATGCGCTGAAACATTTGGAGGAAGCCATGCGCCATTCATGTCAGGCCATGTAGGCGCGGCCGTTGCGGCTTTCAGTCCGGCCATGAAGGCGCCATAGATTAGTTGAAGCAGCAATAATGCGCAAATCCATCCGAGAAATTTTCTCAGATTATTGTTGACGAAAATCTGTTGCTGAGGAACCGTAAGTCTGAGGGTGAACCAAAGCGCATAGACCAGCAACACCAGTGCGAGAATAAAATGAATAGCAAGCCTGTAATGGCTCACGTGTACAAGCTCCGAATCGTTGAGTCCGCTCAACACCATTATCCATCCCACCAGTCCCTGCAGTGCTCCAAGAAGGAACAACAGCACCAGCGGGCGGATCATTTCTTTCGTGAATCGCTTTTGTATGATGAAAACAATGAATGGAATCAGGAATACAACACCAATCAACCTTGCCCAAAGTCTGTGAAACCATTCCCAGAAGAAAATAAACTTGAAATCGGAAAGAGTGAAATGCCTGTTTACGGACTTGTATTGCGCAATTTCCTTATACTTATCGAAGGCGGTTTGCCAGTCATGATCGTTCATTGGAGGAAGCGCTCCCATGATCGGTTCCCATTCCGTGATAGAGAGTCCCGAGCCGGTCAGCCGCGTTATGCCACCTAGCAACACCTGCACCACCAACATTCCCACACCAATCATCAGCCAGATGGCAACCGGTTTTTGTGAACGCAGCCTTTGTAGATTCTCAGACATCGCGCCGCAAAGTTAACCCCATGTGGGCAAATTAATTTTTGAAAAATTTCATTTCTGGTGATATTGCAGGCCATGCTGCAACCATTCTACCAGGATCAACTTATTGAGGCCGGCTGCGACGAGGCGGGAAGAGGCTGTTACGCCGGACCCGTATTCGCGGCTGCTGTGATCCTGCCGAAGGATTTTCATCATCCTGAATTGAATGACAGCAAACTCCTCACCGCAGCACAACGCGATGAATTAAAAATTTTCATCAAGCAGAACGCCATTGCCTATGCTGTCGCCATGGTGGATCAGGAAGAGATCGATCGTATCAATATTCTACAGGCTTCATTCAAAGCAATGCACCTTGCGCTTGATAAACTACGCAAGCGTCCTGCATTCCTGCTTATCGATGGAAACCGGTTTGTGCCTTATCGCAAGCTCAAACATCTGTGCGTGGTGCAGGGAGATGGAAGATATGCAAGCATCGCCGCGGCAAGCGTTCTCGCGAAAACGCATCGAGATGCTTACATGAAACAAATTCACAAGGAATTTCCTCACTACAACTGGAAGCAGAATAAAGGCTATGGCACCGAGGAGCATCGCAAGGCCATCGAAGAGCACGGGCTTTGCAAATACCATCGCAAGAGCTTTTCCATTAATCCAAAGCAGTTCGAATTGTTTACTGAAGATGAAAATGTTGAAGTAAATCTCACTTCAACTTCCACCGAAATCGTGATGACATCAAAATAAAGGACCCCGGTGAATGATCACCAGGGTCTTATTTATCTATAACTGTCCAGGTTTAAGTCAATCTTATATCAACCTTTTTCTCTTGTTGTGTTTAGCACGGAAGAATTTTGCACGGTTGTACTTCCTGGCCTTGTGAAGTTTCCTGCGCTCGCTCTTCGTGATCTTTCCATCGCGAAGCGCCTTACGCTTCATTGCTTTCATGCGGAATTCATTCTTCTTAAGCTTAAACTTTTCACCTCGTGAGAATTTTCCTTTGTCAAATCCTCTTTCGATTCTTTCCTTGCGTACGCGGTCACCGCGTTGTTGTGCAGATGCGGTGATAACAAACAGGCTGAAGACCGCGCTCAGTAACAATATCCTTTTCATGGGCTTGTTTTTTTAGGTTAATTAAGTTTTGTTGAAATAAGACCATGAAGGATGAGGCAGGTTTAGCCCTTAGGATAACTTTAACAAATGCTCCTTGAAGATCAGCTTAGAGAGAAGCTGCCGGCGCCCTGGCGGATTATACTGAATTCATCTCCTGTGCAATCAACTACAGTTGAAGGAACCGTGCTGCCGATGCCGCCGTCGATGACGATGTCAACCTCATGCATGAAGTTCTCGTACATGATCTCCGGGTCGGTGTAGTCTTCGATCATCTCGCCAGGCAGCGATGCGCTTAGAATGGGTCGGCCAAGTTCTTTGATGATGGCGCAGGCGATCTTGTTGTCGGGAATGCGAAGCCCGATTGTGTCCTTCTTGCTTTGAAGAATTTTTGGTACCAGTTTGCTTGCGGGAAGAATGAACGTGTAAGGGCCGGGAAGGTATTCCTTCAGCACCCGGTAAGTTGCCGTGGAAAGCTGCTTGGTATAATCACTCAGGTGGCTGAGGTCAGAACAAATAAACGAGAGCTGCGCCTTCTTCGGATCTACACCTTTCATTGCACAAACCTTTTGGATAGCCTTGTGTTCAAGGATGTCGCAACCCAGGCCATAGATCGTATCGGTAGGATAAATTATTACGCCACCCTTTTTCAGTCTTTCCACTACGGTCTTTATGTGGCGGGGTTGAGGATTATCGGGATGGATATGCAAAAGCATACCATAAAGCTACAAGGTTTTGACAAAAAACTAATTAACACAAACCTAAATCGGGCAATTAATTAATTCAGTATTTTTCGGTCTGTTATCTTTGCTTAAATAAGCCAGACATGCAATTAAAACCAGTGCCAACGGTTAATTCGATCGAGCCAGAGGTTTTTAAAAAAGAGTTCTACGAACCCGGCATTCCGTTAATAATAAAAGACCTTTCAAAGTCATGGCCCGCATATGAAAAATGGAACTGGGATTATTTCAAATTACTCGTTGGCGACAAGCGTGTTCCGCTTTACAACAACATTAAGAGTGATGCATATACTCCGATAAACAAGGCAGATGATTATAAAACCTTTGGTGAATATATCGACATGATTCGCCAGGGTCCTGCAGGCTGGAGAATTTTTCTTTTCAACCGATGCTCTTTACCTGAGGACAGACTTCAATCACTCACATGCATTTCGACATCGACCTCTCGCATATTTTGCATACTCAATTCATGGGAAAGAAGCGCGTGTTGCTGTTTCCATTTAATGAACAATACAAACTTTACAGAAAGCCTTTCGAAGTGTTGAGTCTTGCCGACTTCTCGAATTACCATGAAGGGAATGGTACTCCTGAC
>CBINHQ010000159.1:0-5913 GCA_966250475.1 uncultured Chitinophagaceae bacterium | reverse complement strand
GCTTGTTTTCTCCACATGTCTGCCCAAGTGTCAGGATCTGCATTGATGTTCTTCAACACCGGCGACTGCGTTCTCACAACAGCACCCGTTGCACGCACTCTCCTGATAGCCTCGGCTACTGCGGGCGTGGTTAGTTCCACAGGATGATTGAAGTGTGCCATGATGGAGAGATTCCTTCCCGACTTCACAATGCGTTCGAATGTGCGAAGTGTATCATCGGCATCATCATCGGTGATGAATTTGTACGGCCAGTAACCCAAGGCCTTTGTACCAATCCTGATTGTTTGCAGATTGGGAATGTCGGCGGCAAGAATGGCATCTATGTAAGAAGCAAAGATTTTATTCTTCATGATCATCGGGTCGCCACCGGTGAAGAGAAGGTCTGTTACCTCAGTATGCTGCTGAAGATATTTCACGAGTAGTTCAGATTCACGCATGGCAAACTTCCACTCGTCCATTCCCACGAACTGAGGCCAACGGAAGCAGAAGCTGCAGTAGGCATGACAAGTCTGACCCTGGCTTGGGAAGAAGAGTACCGTCTCTCTGTACTTGTGCTGCATCCCGGTGAGTTTCGTGCCTTCGATCATGGGCACATTATGCTCAAGTTGTCCGGCAGGGTGAGGATTGAGCTGCACCCTGATCTTGTGAGCCGTCTGTTTTATTTCTTCCTTCGATCCGCCTCTTTCAATTACTGCTTTCATTTCGTTGAAATGATCAGGCTGCAACATCTCCTTGCGGGGGAAGGTAAGCGTGAAAATCGGATCGTTTTCCACATTATCCCAGTCAATAAGCTCGTCTACCACATAATTGTTCGACTTAAAGGGAAGCACATGACTCACAACTTCAATGTTGAAGAGTTCTTCCTTCGATAGCCTTGCTACCTGTGGTATCTGCTTAAAATTATGTTGCGCATACGCCCTGTATGGCGCAAGTTTCTCCGTCTTTACGATCATAGGTTCGATTTTTTTGATGATGAATTCATGCAAGTATTTCTAAAATAGAAATTAGTTTTCTTAAAAAGTGCTAAAGCGATGAAGGGTCAGCCATCGCGAATTAAGAGTTGATCAATGACAAGAAAATTATTCAGATCAAACCCTATTTCACTCCTTACAAACTGCTTGCAATTAACGATTTAGTTCAGGCGGGAAAAATAAGTTGCACCGGCCGGGATAACAAAGGAGGGGAATTAGAATGATATTAGAATTCTTGTTATAGGTTTGAGGTTTGGAGGTCGAGTTAGCCATAAACTTTTAAACCTTTAAACTTTTAAACCAGGGCTTAAGGGCTTAAGGGTTTAAAAGTTTAAGGGTTTAACTTTGATTCCTAATAATATCAAATGGAATACACTGACGCAACAACAGAAGAAATAGATTCGGCGATACGTCAATCCTGGAATGCCTACCTGCACTACCGGAAATTTTCATTAAAAAAAAGAGCGGAGTTCATGCGTTCGATTGCTCAGGAACTCGAGAATCTGAATGGTGCACTGTTGACGACTGCAGCGGAGGAAACTAATCTTCCCGAAGCCAGGCTTCGAAGTGAATGGATAAGGACGATGTTTCAACTTAATAGCTACGCGGATGCATGCGAATCCGGAAACTGGCTTGATGCAAGAATCAACACAGCAAAAAGGGATGTGAATCCACCCAAACATGATATAAGAAAAATGCTGATTCCACTCGGGCCTGTTGCCGTTTTTGGCGCAAGCAATTTTCCGTTTGCTTATTCAACCGCTGGGGGAGATACTGCGTGTGCCTTTGCAGCGGGTTGTCCCGTGGTGGTGAAGGCGCATCCTGCGCATGTCCGAACAAGCGAGATGGTTGCAAGAGCCATCAGTCGTGCTGCTACACTCACTGGCATGCCTGAAGGAATCTTCACTCACCTGATCGGAGCAGCCAATGAAGTCGGAGAGACAATCGTGAAGCATCCAATGATCAAGGCAGTAGGCTTCACGGGGTCATTGGCAGGAGGAAGACAACTCTTCGATTGGGCCGGCTCGCGTAGGGAGCCAATCCCCGTCTTCGCAGAAATGGGAAGTGTAAATCCCGTTTTCATTCTCCCAGAAAAGATCAAAGAATCTGCAGATGATGTGGCAAAGATGCTTGCCGCTTCAATCACACAAAGCTCAGGACAGTTCTGCACGAACCCGGGTTTGCTGTTTGCATTGGACAACGAAGACCTTCCTCCTTTCCTCGATTTGCTGGCCGCTGAGATTCGCCAACTCGAACCAGCTGCCATGCTTCATGCAGGCATCTTCAAAAACTATGTAGAGAGAAGAGCAAATGCGTTAGCGCTGGATTCGGTTGAGGTTGTTGCGGTCTCGGAAGGAGAGCCTCAATTCAATCAGGCATCGCCAACAATTGCAACCTGTACCGGAGAAGCGTTTCTTCAAAATCCTGTTTTGCACCAGGAAGTCTTCGGTCCATTCTCGCTTGTAGTTAAGTGCCGCGACTTTACACAAATGCTGGAAATAGCAGATGGCATGGAAGGACAACTAACAGGAACGATTATTGGTACCGATGCCGACATCAGGTATCATGCACAATTGGTTGACTCAATACAAAATTTCTGCGGACGCTTCATCCTAAACGGTGTGCCAACGGGAGTTGAGGTTTGTCTCGCCATGCAACACGGAGGACCATATCCAGCTTGCACTGATTCGCGATTCACCGCGGTAGGGGCGGATGGGATCAGAAGGTTTGCGAGACCCATCGCCTATCAAAATTGGCCCAATGATCTTCTTCCTGATGTACTAAAGAATGAAAACCCTCTCGGTATTTGGAGGACAATTGACAACAAACTAACACGTGATAAGATCAGTTAGCGCTTAGTATCTGGCCTGAAGGCTTCCTGTCTTCTTTGTAATGCCAGGCCGCGAACCAGGAAGAGATGAGAATCGACAAAATGAAGTAAGCGTATAGAATCAAATGTATGGATGGGATCCAGGCGGATGCGCCAAACCAGTCCTGTTGCGTCCAGAGAAAATAAACGCCCATTCCGCCTCTCAACAATTCCACAAATGCAGCGGAAAGATTCCTGTCCATCAGGTCGGTCAGGGAATACACACTTAGAAAGATGAATGCGCCATACCAGAATATGTAAGATGCATCGAGTTCCTTTATGGCTGCGATGTTTCCGAAGAGATAACTTGTAAATAGAAGGATGAGCAGCAATTGTATCCAGGCCCAGATGCGTAGCCCGGCAGATGATTTCGGATCGTATTTATCGAAATTGTAAACATCTGCAATTTTATAGACCGGGTACCTCTCTGCCACGTCGGCCGGACGATAACCCGTTGGTTTAAACCAGAGCGTGAACTTATCCTTCCAGCTCTTCGTCCGCCAGGCATCCTTCATCATCAGCCATGCATGTTGAAAATTTATCTTGATGGGATTCCATGTTCTAGCAGGGCGACTGATTCCATAAACTGGTTCCACCTCAGGTAATTCCGGTTGGAAAGTGCCAAACCATTTATCCCAGAGGATGAAGATCTGTCCGTAATTCTTGTCCATGTACTCAGGGTTTATGGCATGATGTACACGGTGATGAGAAGGAGTTACGATTATCTTCTCCAAAAATCCCATCTTTTTGATGTGCCTCGTGTGATACCAGAATTGCGCAAACAAATGCAACGGTGCAACCACAGCAATCACATTCGCAGGAACTCCCAGCAAAGCGGCCGGCAATAGAAATACGACGAAGATTTTCGCTATCGAGGAAATGCTTTGCCTCAGCGCACAGGCGAGGTTGAATTCCTCACTGCTGTGGTGAATGATATGCCCGTTCCAGAACAGGTTCGTCACATGTTGTATCCTGTGCACCCAATACCCCGCGAAGTCTAGCGCGATGAAGGCTATTACATATGTGAGGATTGAAGAATTGATTGTGGTGATTGCGAGATTTCCCACCAGGAAGGGATAGGAGATGATCACGAGATACAGGCCCAGCACATCCTTCGTCACATTAGTTACTCCGGAACCAAGGCTGGAAATCATGTCCATGTTTCGCACCGTATCGTTGCCCTTCTTCCAGCCATACCATTTTTCAAAAAGTACGAGTAAAAGAAATGCAGGCATTGCAATCAGCAGTATCTTTCCGTATGCTTCCATTGTAAATGGTAATGAACCAAATTTACTATTAATTGGTTAATTAGTGAACCAGGCGATTGGCCGATTGGCTAATTGCATACTTTTACCTTTTATGGATTGTAAAGCTATACGAATACCTTACAGCCAGACCCTGGCATTCACCCGGATTACCACCGATTACCTCGACCAGGCCGATGCCCTGAAGCCCTTCTTCACCCATGCACCCACCTTGGATGGGATCAGGAATGCGATCGAAGCAAAGAAGAATCACAGGGTAAACCGAAACCTGCTGGCGGATGTCTTAAAAAAACAATACAACGAGCTTAATTCAGATATTATCTCAAAGCAGATTGAATCGCTTCGCTCCGAAAAGACATTCACGATAACAACAGCACATCAACCCAACATACTCACAGGCCCACTTTATTTTTTATATAAGATCGCTCATGCTATAAAGCTTGCAAGCCATCTCAAAGAAAAATTTTCGGAGCACAATTTTGTACCGGTGTATTACATGGGTAGTGAAGATGCCGACCTGGAAGAACTTGGTCACCTCCACATCGATGGCGTGAAGTATGAATGGGCGACGAAACAACGCGGCGCCGTGGGGAGAATGAAGGTTGACCGGGAGTTTCTTCAACTTCTCGACCGTGTTGAGGGTCGAATAGGCGTCTTGCCGAATGGCAAGGATATTATGCCGAAGATGCGCAACTTCTTTCGCGAAGGTGTATTGATACAGGATGCAATGTTCTTACTTGTGCACGAACTTTTCGGCGAGGAAGGATTAATCGTGTTGCTTCCCGATGAGCCTTCGCTCAAGCGCGAGCTGATTCCTGTTTTCAAGGATGACCTTCTCAGCGAGAAACCATCCGAACTCGTTGAAGCGACTATTGCAGAAATCGACCGTGCGGGATACAAAGTACAGGCGAATCCAAGGTCCATCAATCTTTTTTACCTCAAGGACGACATCCGCAATCGAATTGAAAAGATTGGTGAAGATTTCGTAGTGGTGGATACGGATATCCGATTCTCGCAATCGCAACTACTCGATGAATTGGAACATCATCCAGATCGATTCAGCCCGAATGTGATATTGAGGGGAATTTTTCAAGAGACAATCCTCCCAAATATCGCCTTCATTGGCGGCGGAGGTGAACTTGCTTACTGGCTTCAATACCGCAACCTCTTCTCGCACTACAAAGTTCCACTACCTGTTCTCGTGCTGCGCAATTCATTTCTCATTGTAGAGAATGAAACGCACCAGGCAATCGAAAAACTCGGACTTGAAGTTTCGGACTTCTTCCGCCACGAGCAGGACATCCTGAATACAATCGTTACAAGAGACTCGGAAAACGAAGTGCGATTGAACGGCACACTCCAGAAAGCTGCAGCGTTTTATGAAGAATTGAAGAAGAAGGCCGAGGTGATCGATCCCACTCTTTCCAGGCACGTGGAATCACTACGCACTCAGGCAGTGAAGAGACTTGTGGAGCTGGAAAAGAAAATGCTTCGTGCAGAGAAAAGAAAATACAACGATCAATCCAGGCAAGTGCAGGCTATAAAGTCAAGACTCTTCCCTTCAGGCTCACTCCAGGAGCGGCATGAAAATTTTCTCTACTTCTATGGAATCTGGGGAAAAGAATTCATCAACCTGATTCATAAAAATTCACTCGCTCTCGAATCCGAGTTCACTATATTAATTAACTAATTGGTTTATTAGCTAATTAGTTAATTATCCCTGCTGAATATAATTCTGCAAATGACTAATCGTCTCCTTCTGCATCAGAATTGTCTGTTTCACCACATCACTCATTGAGATGATACC
>CBINHQ010000158.1:0-5944 GCA_966250475.1 uncultured Chitinophagaceae bacterium | reverse complement strand
ATGCCTATCGCGCCGCCGATGCTTGCTGAAGCGGGAATTTCTCCGCGTTGCTTTCTCCTCTTGAATTTTTCTCTGCTTTCCTGATTCGGATAATCTATGCCGAGAAATCTTGCCCATTTCTCGTGCTTGCGTTTGTTGATGATTTTAAAACTTCCTTCCGGAGTATTCTTATCGCCTTCCATTTTTTTGTCGGCAAGACTATTGTTGCCGAACACTACGGGAAAGGTGGCGTACCAGCCTTTTTCATCATATATGCTCAGTTCGTAATCAGACTTGTCAATCACGATGGAGATCTTGCCGATTGGCGAAGGGTTAAAACTATAGCGGTATGTTGCCGTTTTTTCCTGCGTAACCGGCGCCAGGTTTTTCACATTCATCAATCCACCTGCTTCACGCGGAGATGAACTTACTACCAGGTATCCACTGCCCAGGATCACAGTGCCAAGAAAGAGTGCAATTTTCATAGCGTTTTCATTAACCGTCCTCTGAGAGAACGGGATATTGGGATTTCTATTTTCTCATCCGTTGGTTTTAACGAGTGGTTTACAAAAGGCAGGAACTAGCAAAAATTGTGCAAGAGTTCTATCGTTGACCGTAAAAAGTTGACCGTTGACCGTTCCTTTGTAGCAAGGATCTTACGGTCAACGGTCAACGATTAACTTTCAACTTATTTTACCAGCTCGAAATCCTAAACCCAACAGTATGCGGAGTCTGATCAAGTCCTTTGCTCCACATATTATTCATTGCGTAGCTGCCGTATAATTTTACGCGGCCGAGTAGTATTTCTCCTTCGTAGGAAAGCTTCCAGCGTTCGAGTTCGAAGTCACTGCGGGTTTTGTTTTTATCTCCGTCATTCTTAGTCTTATGCCTTGCGCTGTAAAGAAATCCTGCGCTGATGCCGGCACTGAATCCATATGTGCGGTTGCGGCGAGGGGTGAAGTTGAAATTTAGCATGACGGGAACTGTGAGGTAATCTGCGGCGAGTTTGTTCTTCTTCGCTCCTGCAAGATTATCATCGAGTGAGATGAGGGTTGGATTCTTGGTGAATCGGACTTTCTCGTTGTCGAAGTGATAGTTGTTCAACTCAAGTCCAACGCCATATTTCAAATTCACTACATGTTTTATCATGTTGACTCTTTGCATTACGATCCAGAGGTTCACGTTTCTTGATTTGCCTCCGCGCAACTTTAGCCAGTCGTCGGTGCTGCCGGGTGCGATTGCCTGTGCTTCAGCGCTTCCATAATTTGTATTGTCGACGTAGTTTGAAAAGCCGAGGTCGAGTATCCACCAGTTGGTACTGATGTTGGATGGTTTGTCGCGGTTCTTGCGTGTGGTTATGCGAAGACCTTTCTTACGGTCAGGATTTTCTTCGGGTTGACTGCCTTTCTCGCGAATGATAACCATTCCGCCGACTTTAATTGTATCGGGAGCTTCTTTCTTCGTTGAGTCCGTCTGTCCAAACATGGGAGTGAGTGTGCATAATGCTATGCATAGGGTCAATAACCTTTTCATCGTTCTTATTTTAATAAAGTAAAAAATCAGAGTTTAATTGCCAATCCTGCCACAAGCAAACGATCGTCACCGTCTGTTGCTTCGATATTGGTATTCTTCTCAAAGGTCCGGGTAATTTTTCTTACAAATCCCCTGAAGCCTCCGCCTTTGTTTTTCTGGCGTGCACCCTCTTCATTTAAATCAGATGCATTTGAAGTATATAACGGTTGTAGTGTAGTTGGAGTTACAACTGGATCCGCTGTTATTTCCGGCATCTTTGTTAATGTTTTCTTTTTGGGCAAGTCGAGGGTGACTTCAGCCATCGAACCGGTTTGCGTGCTGAGGCTGGCTGGATTGTTTACATATGGATTCTCTTCAGTGGGAGTAGGAAGATTGTTCGTCTTGGGTTGAACATCATCCTTCGGCTGTGTCCTCGCTGAAGCAGTTTCGTTGCGTTTAATGTAATTGCTTTCGGTTTTTGCAGTAACGACAGTTTCTGTAGAAGAAGAGTTTATTTCAGGTGACTCTGCAATCTTTTCAAGATCTGCAGACTTTTCTGCGTCGGCAATTGATTGAGGGTTGTTCGCGGGTTGGGTAGTTGAGCCCTTTTCGATTCTTGCGAAAGGAGTACCATTGTTATTATCGTTGGAGTCGTTGTTGTTGAGATAGCTCAGGCCCACGCCGAAGAATCCCAGGATTAAAACGGCTGCAGCGGCGATTCTCCACCAACGCATGGTGATTACTCTGCGAGGTTCTTCTACCTGTTTGTAGAGTGATTGCTTATCGGGGAAAGAGATTGTCTCGGGAGTGAGCTTTGATTTCTTCAACATTTCAAATTCCTTCAGCAGTGAAGGGTTGGTGTTGAGGAATGACTCTACTTCTTTGCGTTTGGTCTTGTCGAGTTCCTGGTCGAGGTATAGAATGAAATAATGCTCGTAATTATGTAGGGTGATGCCACTTTCGGTGGAATACCTGAATAGATCTTCTTTATTGGGAATAGCGATGTTTTCGGCGGGAAGCTTTGTCTGGAGGAGAAGCGCCAGTTCGGATTTAAGATCGGGATTTGCTTCCGCAAATGCTTCCACACCGGCACGCTCTTCGGCTGTCAGTTCATTATCCATGTAAAGGATAAAATACTCTTCGTAGTTATTGCGGTTAATTTCCATCTTATAGTTTCCGGTTGGCCGGATGTTTTAATCAAATCAGGTTTTCAATTTTCACCAGGTAGCTCTTTAATTGGATCCTGGCTCTGTGCAGATAGACCTTTACCTGGCTTTCGCTCAATCCCATTATTTGTCCGATCTCCTCGTAGCTGTATCCTTCATAATCTTTCAGCAAAACCAGTGAACGTTGTGTTTCGCTTAATCTCGCCAGTGCAGCTTCGAGTGCTTTCTTCAAATTATTTTCCTGCCTGTGTTGAACTTTTACTTCTTCGCGAAATTCTTCTTTCAAGTGAACTCTCTTTGCCTTCCTGATATGGTCGATCATTTGGTGGTAGGCAACGGTAAACAGGTAAGATTTGCTTTTCGTAGGATCGATATCCTCCCTGTTTCGCCACATCTTCTCAAATGCCGATTGTACTACATCACGGGAGTCTTCCTCATGCCGAAGGTTTTTCAGTATGAACCTATACACGTTATCTGCATAGGAACTTACACATTCATTGTATTCTTTCTCAGTCATAAACAGCCGAAGCCGGGTCAAAATTAATCTTCCTCCCGGTGATTTTAGGTTATACGTATGATTCAATGAAATAGTTACAGTCCCCTGGCCTGATCCGGCCGAAAATTGTCAAATATTTGAGAAAAACTGCTGGGGAAGGCTTTCCCAGATCATTTTGTCAGCCTTAGGCTTCTCTTTACAGCACTCATCGAGCGATTCCGTGCAAGGCTCCTGGATTTGGCGGGGGTTCTCAGCTCTGGCGAAGAGGAATATCCCGGCAGCTATCACTGCCACGATCACGATCCTGAAAATATTCCGTTTACGCATTGCTGTTATTTGAATGGTTTGACGACCCCTCGCCAAAAAATGTTACAGCAAAAATATTATTTCGGTAGCCCGGGTCAACGCTCTGATTGATCAAATGCGGGTTTTAGTGGGCGAATTGCGGTTTTGGGGGGGGTAAATGGGTGGTGGGAGAGTTGAAAGTTGGGGGCAGAGAGATATGGGACTTCGGAGAAAGGACCAAACTTAAGTTCCATTATCATTTCAAGGCGACTTTTGAACATTTAAGTTTCAACCCCAAACCCTCCAATCAAACCCTTATTATATTTGCCAAAATTTACCTCTCATGAACAATGAATTTACCTCCAGGATAGCAAAGGAAGTGGAAGAGATCAGGGCTTCGGGGCTCTTTAAGACGGAGCGAATTATCGAAAGTCCGCAGGGAGCAGAAATAAAGGTGAACAACAAGACTGTATTGAATTTTTGTGCGAACAATTATCTGGGACTTTCTTCTCATCCGCGTGTGATTGAGGCGGCTCATAGGACGATTGATTCGAGGGGATATGGAATGAGCAGTGTTCGTTTCATCTGCGGTACGCAGGATATTCATCGGGAACTTGAATTGAAAATCGCTGAATTCCTCGGGACTGAGGATTCAATTTTGTACGCTGCTGCCTTTGACGCGAACGGAGGTGTGTTCGAGCCTTTATTTAACGATCAGGATGCGATAATTTCCGATGCACTCAATCATGCGTCAATCATCGATGGGGTGCGACTATGCAAGGCGCAGCGATTCCGTTATGAGCATAATGATATGGCCGATCTGGAGAGGAAACTGCAGGAAACGAAGGATCTCAGGAGCAGGATAATCGTCACGGATGGCTCGTTCAGCATGGATGGCACCATTGCCCAACTCGACAAGATTGTGGAGTTGGCAGAGAAATACAATGCGGTGACGATGATCGACGAGTCGCATTCTTCGGGATTCCTGGGGAAGACCGGTCGCGGTACGCATGAATATCGCGGGGTGATGGGTAAGATCGATATCATCACCGGAACGCTTGGAAAGGCGTTGGGCGGCGCATCGGGTGGATTCACTTCCGGAAGGAAGGAAGTGATAGAGATGCTGAGGCAGAAGTCGAGGCCGTACCTTTTCAGCAACACGCTTGCGCCGGCGATCGTGGGAGCATCAATTGCTGTGCTCGACATGTTGACCGAGACTACAGCATTAAGAGATAAGCTGGAATACAACACAAAATATTTCCGTTCGAAGATGACGGAGGCTGGATTCGATATAAAGCCGGGCGATCATCCCATTGTGCCGATTATGTTATACGATGCAGTATTGGCTCAGAATTTTGCGTCTAAACTTCTTGATGAAGGAATTTATGTGATCGGCTTCTTCTTCCCCGTGGTGCCGAAGGGTCAGGCTCGTATCAGGGTGCAGTTGAGTGCGGCGCATGAGCAGGAGCATTTGGATAAGGCGATAAAGGGGTTTGTGAAAGTAGGGAAGGAGTTGGGAGTGTTGGAGAGAGTTGGGTGAAAGGGATGGTAGGGATGACTGGTGGGGTTTTTGGGGTGAAGTTGGGTGAAATGTCGGGGGTAGTTGGATGCGGTGAAGAGTTTGCAGGTTGAGCGGCCTTGTGGGCCCTCCCTGGCCACCTCCTCCCCCGCCTTCCAACCTTCCAAAATTTCAATTAGGCGCATACCGATACCTCAGGCTCGCAAACTAACTCGCTCCTCCTCAAGCACCCTCCCAGCCATTGGTCGAAAAGCAATAGCTCTCATCACGCACGGATTCACCGATCAGTCAAATGCAAATTACCACCATGACTTAAGCGAATCCAAGAGAAAAGAACCGCCAACGGGTGCTTTTTTAACGCCAAATAAGCGGGAGAAAAGACGGAGACGAGCGTTAATTGAACGTTCGACAAAGCTTGAGGGATTAGATGGAATTAAGTGGTGCTATGCCTCCATGCCATGGTCCTCATTCATTCTTACGTGAGTTTATTCTCCTTTAAAATAGCTCTGGAAATTTATTGCGATATACGCGAAAGCTTCGCCGATTGAAAGCCTGATACTTTGTAACTACTTACCGTAGGAGATTCCTCCGTCCCCTCGCCCGAAGTCGACGAAGGTTTTGCCGAAAGCGTATAAAACTCAGCCACCAAAGTATCACCTTCAAGCCGGTAATTATTGACGATGGTCACGTTGTTCACAGTAAATGCTCCGTGAAGTCTTCCGCCGACAAGGTACATGTCGATGATGATTCCATTGTGTTCGTCGATAACCCAGTGGCCCTTTGAGGTATCACGCGGAAGGAGTGAATAGGGGCGATGATCGTTTTGAGCCTCGCCATAACTCAGTTGCCAGGTATATCCTGAATCCGTAGGTTGAATATTTATTTGCATTGGCACTTTCCTGGGTTCATTCACACCCTGGTACCACAAAAGTTCACCCTGCCATTTTCCCTGCCAATCGGCGGGAAAAGACTGAGCCCCAGCGGGAC
>CBINHQ010000157.1:0-5945 GCA_966250475.1 uncultured Chitinophagaceae bacterium | reverse complement strand
AGAATACATGGATCGAAACTCAGTCATTCTCGTCACTGGCGCCGCAGGCTTCATCGGAAGCTGCATGGTTGGCTACCTTAATAGAAAAGGATATCAGAACATCATCATCGTCGATGATTTTGGTGACCGCGAGAAGCTCGAGAATTTCATCAACAAGAAAATCTACGCAAGAGTTGAACGAGAGGAATTGTTTCAGTGGCTGATGGAGAATCCCGTCAAGATCGATTTCGTGTTTCACCTCGGCGCGAGAACCGATACCACAGAATTTGATTACTCGGTTCACGAACGGCTCAACGTTGAGTACTCTCAAAAGATTTGGAAATACTGCACCGGGAAAAACATTCCGCTCATCTATGCATCCTCTGCCGCAACTTATGGCGGCGGAGAAAAAGGATACTCCGATTCGCACGACATTCTCGACGAACTAAAGCCCCTCAATCCTTACGGTGTTTCGAAGAACGAATTCGATAAATGGGCGATCGCACAAAAATCGCAGCCTCCCTTCTGGGCAGGACTCAAATTCTTCAATGTGTACGGCCCCAACGAATATCACAAGGCAAGAATGGCCAGCGTGATCTTCCATTCATACAACCAGATTCAAAACACGGGCAAGGTGCGGCTCTTTCGATCGCATAATCCGGATTACAAGGATGGAGAACAGCTCCGCGATTTCATCTATGCTGATGATGTGGTTTCAGTTTGTTACTGGTTCATGCAGGCTGTTTCTTCCGCACTACAAGGACAACAGCGTGATAAACTTCCCGAATCGGGACTCTACAATCTCGGCACAGGCAAGGCCCGCTCATTCAACGATCTCGTGAAGGCAATCTTCACTACCCTTAATAAACCTGTCAACATCGAATACTTCGACACACCCGAAGACATTCGGGATAAGTATCAATACTTCACCGAAGCCGATATGCGCAAGCTCCGCGCCGCTGGTTATAATGAGGAATTTTATACACTGGAAGAAGGAGTGGAGACCTATGTGCGGAATTTTCTCGTCCCTTCCAAATACTACTAGATTTAGGTTTAAAAGTTTAAAAGTTTAAGGGTTTAAGGGATACAAATACTTCTAAAAACCTATCCCTCCCTTAAACCTTTAAACCCTTAAACCTTTAAACTTTTAAACCTTTAAACCTCCTCCGCCTTGTTGGGCAAATTTTTGTACCTGTGTGCTTATGAAGTACAGCGACATACCCGGCAAAAAATGGTGGAAAGAAGGAATAGTTTACCAGATTTATCCCCGCAGCTTCCAGGACAGCGATGGTGATGGCATCGGCGATCTCAGGGGCATCATTTCAAGATTGGATTACATCGAGAGTCTCGGCGTGGACATAATCTGGCTGAATCCCGTGTACGCATCGCCCAACGATGACAACGGCTACGACATCAGCGATTACTGCGCCATCATGAAGGAGTTTGGTACGATGGAAGATTTCGATGAATTACTCGAAGAAGTTCACAAACGTAAGATGCGATTGATCATGGACCTCGTGGTGAATCACACCAGCGACGAACACGAATGGTTTAAACAATCACGCAGCAGTCGAAGAAATCCATACAGGGATTACTATCACTGGTGGCCTTCGGAAAAGGGAAAGCCCGCGTATCGGCCTAGTTTCTTCGACGAAAAAGGATCCGCCTGGGCATACGATCGGAAAACGCGTTCATACTACCTCCATATTTTTTCAAAAAAACAGCCTGACCTCAAATGGGAGAACCCCGAAGTGCGCAAGGAAATTTATAAGATGATGCGTTACTGGTTTGACAAAGGCGTGGATGGATTCAGAATGGATGCGATTACCTACATCGCGAAGGATTGTAATTTTCCCGAAATCTCGCAGGAAGAGATAGATGAGAAATACGGAGAATGGTCGTGCTATCTCGCATCAGGACCTAAACTCCATGAATACCTCCAGGAAATGTACCGAGAAGTGTTGGCGCACTACGATGTGATGACGGTAGCAGAGGGTCCGGGTATCACTACAACCCAGGCGCACGAGTTCGTGGATCCAGAGCGCAAGGAGCTCAACATGCTCTATCATTTCGAAGGGATGGGAATTGGCTACGTAAAAGGTGAGTTCAAGCAAGTTGATAAGAACGGGTATGACCTTGTAGAGTTCAAAGAGGTTTACACAAAATGGAATGATGCCTTTGCCAAGAAGGGTTGGGGAACTATTTATCTCGGCAATCACGATCAGCCAAGGATGATCAGCCGCTGGGGAAATGACAGCCCCGAATTCAAGGACGCATCGGCAAAAATGCTAATCACATTTCTCTTCACCATGCACGCCACGCCGATATTTTACAATGGTGATGAGATTGGAATGACGAACATACGCTTCGATAAGATCACCGACTACCGCGACATAGAAACCATCAACATGTATAAACAGATCAAGTCGAAAGGCGGCGATGTGAAGCATTTCCTCGAAGGACAAAAGGAGTCGGCGCGGGACAATAGTCGCACACCTTTTCAGTGGGATGACTCACATGCGGCAGGGTTCACAAAAGGTGAGCCCTGGCTGAAAGTCAATCCCAATTACAAAGAATACAACCGAGAGGCACAGGAAAAGGATCCGAATTCAATACTCAATTATTTCAGGAGAATGGCAAAAGTTCGAAAGGAGCACCCCGTTTTACTTTACGGGCATTACCATTTACTTGACAAAAGTCATAAACAGATATACGCCTACACCCGAACACTGGGAGATGAGCGCTTCCTCGTACTGCTCAATTTCTCGAAGGAAACAGTGGAGTACAGGATTCCGGGAGCATTCAGACATGATGAAGAAATACTCATCAATAACCTGGATAGCTGCGAACAGCATGCTGATAAAGTGGTAATGCATCCATACCAGGCGATTGTGATGCAGGCCAGGGAGAATCAGAAAGCCTGAGCGTAAAGAAATAATGGATTCAAATTAATTTTTCCACATACTGGTGAATGAAAATTTCGATGGCAGGAAAAATTAAATTAGCTTTGCATGACCTCCCGGTATTTCTTCTCGATGAACTTGACGAAATCCGCTGGTCAAACGGGGTGGGGTTCAACAATCTTTTATTTTTTTAATGAATTAATTGACTAATTCCCGGATTAGCTGATTAATTAATTTTTTTGGAACTATGTCCAAGTACATCTTTGTTACCGGTGGTGTAACATCTTCATTGGGTAAAGGAATCATTGCTGCATCACTTGCAAAGTTGCTACAGGCACGTGGTCTCCGCGTGACCATTCAGAAGTTCGATCCCTACATCAATGTTGACCCTGGCACGCTGAATCCCTACGAACACGGAGAATGTTATGTAACGGAAGACGGAGCCGAAACGGACCTTGACCTCGGACACTACGAAAGATTCCTCAACATCCACACTTCCCAGGCAAACAACGTAACTACAGGTAGAATTTATCAGACTGTAATAAATAAGGAACGCGAAGGCGCATACCTTGGTAAGACCGTACAGGTTGTGCCTCACATTACTGATGAGATCAAACGCAGAATGCTGCAATTGGGGCAGAACGGTCAGTGGGATGTGGTGATCACCGAGATCGGAGGTACCGTAGGCGATATCGAGAGCCTTCCATTCGTGGAAGCTGTGAGGCAATTGCAATGGGAATTGCCCGAGGAAGATTCAGTGGTAGTACACCTTACACTCATTCCATATCTGAAGGCTGCGAAAGAATTAAAGACAAAACCCACACAACACAGTGTGAAGATGCTGAGCCAGGAAGGAGTGCATCCCGACATCATTGTATGCAGGACTGAACGTCCGCTCATGCCGGAACTCAGAAGGAAGATTGCATTATTCTGTAATGTGAAGACTGAGGCTGTAATCGAGGCTGCAGACGAGGCAACCATCTATGAGGTTCCTCTCGCAATGATGCGCGAGAAGCTGGATGTGATTTGCATGAAGAAACTCGGCATCACCAACGCGGGCGAGCCCGAACTCTCCAAATGGAAGGAATTTCTCGACAAACTGAAATACCCAAAGAGCAAGGTCACAATCGGTCTCATTGGAAAATACCTCGAACTTCAGGACGCTTATAAATCTATTCTCGAATCATTCATTCACGCGGGTGCAATGAACGAATGTCAGGTGCAGGTGCTAAATGTGCATAGCGAATTCATCACCGCAGAGAATGTCTCCGAGAAACTCTCCGGTCTCGATGGCCTGCTCGTTGCACCGGGCTTCGGACACCGCGGAGTGGAAGGAAAGATCGAAGCCGTGAAATACGCGAGGGAAAACAAACTTCCCTTCTTCGGAATTTGTCTTGGAATGCAAATGGCGGTTATCGAGTTTGCAAGAAACGTACTCGGTTTGAAAGAAGCGCACTCTACGGAAATGGATCCCGATTGCAAGGAACCGGTGATCGATCTGATGGAAGAGCAGAAGAAGATCACTGCCAAGGGCGGCACCATGCGTCTCGGAGCTTATGCCTGCGAAGTGAAGAAGGACTCTCTTGCATATACCATTTATCAAAACACAACAGTAAGCGAGCGCCATCGTCATCGCTGGGAGTTCAACAACAATTACCTCGCTGCATTCGAAGCAGCAGGAATGGTTGCTAGTGGTAAGAACCCCGGAACTGGTTTGGTTGAGATCATAGAACTTCCTTCTCATCCATTCTTCATCGGTGTGCAGTACCACCCGGAGCTGAAGAGCACGGTGGAGAACCCGCAACCCATCTTCGTACACTTTATCAAAGCAGCAAAGGAATACGCCGAAAAAAAGGCTGAATCGAAGAGTACTGCATTGCATAGCGCAACCGCGTAAATGCAGGCTCAATCCATACTCATTCAGGATGCCCGGGTGTCTCGTAACTTGTTTATGAGCCAACCCTCAGAACTCCTATCTTTGCCCTCTTTAAAAATTGATCGCTCATGAAGTTTGACCGGAATACTGTCATTGGTTTTGTGGTATTGGCTGTGTTATTCGTTGGTTATTTTGTTTACACAAACAAGGAACAACAGGCATATCTCAGGGAAAAACAAAGGACTGATTCAATTCAGCAGGCAGCAAACAGGGAACGCTTTCTGGCTGACTCTACAGCAAGAGCCGCGCAAATCGCAACTGACACCGCGCAGGCAAGGATTCAGAAGGAGAGGGCCGACTCAATGGCCAGGGCAAATAAATTCGGCTACTTCCATGGTGCTGGCGAAGGCACAGAGCAATTGGTGGAAGTATCTAACGATCTCTTCAAGGTAGTCTTCACCAACAAAGGTGGTCAGCCGAAGTCGGTTGAGTTGAACAAATTCAAGAACAAAGACAGCGGCATGGTGAAGCTCGCCAGCTCAGAATTCGACCGCATAACATATAGAATTAACACTGGCAGCGATGTAGCCGAAACCTCGGAATTATTCTGGGACGGTGGTACGGTGACCAGGAATGCCGACGGCAGCCAGACTGTTTCCTTCACGCTTGCATCCGCAGATTCAATTTCAGGTGCGGGCATCACGCACGAATACACCATCAGGCCTGATGAATACATGATCGACTTCAATGTGAAGCTGAACAGGGCCGAGAAACTCTTTTCCGATTCAAAAATGAATCTTACCTGGCAGTATTCCGCCGCACAGCAGGAATCAGATATCTCCTTCGAAAAGCAGAATACACAGGTTGGATATGTTGAAGATGGTGACTTCGATTATCACACCATTGGAAGAAGAGATGATGTGAATTTTGACAAGAACGTGAAATGGATTGGCGTACGCCAGCGCTTCTTCAATACCTTCCTCGTTGCCAACGATGGATTCTCCAGCGGTAAAATCGAATGGGTGATTCCGCCAGATGATCAGGAAACAATCGTGCAATCAACAGCCAACATGATCGTGCCGGTGAAGCCAGGTAACTCAGTGACTGCATTCAGGATATTCTACGGTCCGGCTGACTTCAAGACTCTTCGCAAGTATGATCTCAGGATGGACAAGCTCATCAACCTT
>CBINHQ010000156.1:0-5952 GCA_966250475.1 uncultured Chitinophagaceae bacterium | reverse complement strand
GCATGTCCAGATTAATGCAAATGCTGCAGGTTTCAGTCTCTATCCCAATCCTGCCACGAGCCAATTTACCGTGAAGCTTGATTCTAACCGCCCTGCAAACATCTCCATTGCCGATGCCAGAGGTGCAATTGTGATGAGGAAAACGGTAAACAATAACCAGGTGATCAACATCTCGGAACTTCCCTCAGGAATTTACCGTGTTATCCTCCACCAGGACCAGAAGCCTCAGGTAATCACCCTGCTTAAACTTTAAACTTTCACCGGATTTGATCCGGAGCCCTTCGATATAAATCTGATCAGCATCCCCCTACCGGGATGCTGATTTTTTTGGGCCCACGGGAAATCTCCACACCGCAGGCTTTACGGAAAATGGATATTAACTTTGAACTATCCATGATAAAGCCAAATCATAATTCTCTCACCCGGGCGAAACCGCTATTGGCTTTCCGCATTTTCGCGGGAAGGATCGCATTCATTCTGCTGCTTCTGATCTCTTTCACTTTACAATTGCGTGCAGGTGAAGGACCAAAATCAACCTCGAAAGATGCGCTGCGATTCATCGACAGCATCAAAGTATTAAACGCAAGTCCATTCTGGCCGAATGTTCGCCCCGACATCTTTCTGCTTAACCTTCGAGGCTTCGCCACCGAACCACTAATGTTTTACGAAGGAAAGAGCACGAATTTCTGCGCTTATTCTGCGTTGACATTTATTCCTCTTCATCACGATCCCCTCGGCTTCTCCCGATTCCTGGTGAAACTCTACAACACCGGCGAGGCGCAGATGGGAAGAGTAATGTTCAGACCCGAAAAAGCCGTGCGCGAAGAAGCAGGATTGCTTAAGTACAAAGGTTCACTCGATCTCAACGCTGCCGCGCAAATGTGGTTCCTCTCTCTCGCCGATGAATTCAAAGGCTATCTCAACATTCTCAACCAGCGCTTCCACAAGGGCGATGAGAACACGCTCTGGGCCGCCACCAATTTCGCAAAGTTCAACCGCATGCTGCGGCAACTCTTTCCTTCCGAAGTGAAGGCCTGGGGTTCGGACCTGATTCGTCCCTGGATCGGCGATACCTATTCCTTCCTAAAAAAGAAACTAGAGACCGGCACCGTATTCCTCTACCTGAACAACCGCACGCTCAACAAGAAGAGTCACGAGAAGGTGAAATTCGGCATACCCACACACTATGTGCTGCTGCTCGACATCTATAAAGTAGGCGATAAGATCAATATTCTTTATTGGGATTATGGATTGAGAACACTGCAACAAGTCAGCCCGAAACTGTTGAAGCGAATCGTATTCGGAATCACCCACGTCAGACTCGAATCACAATGAAGCAATTTATTCATCTCATAATTCTCTGCCTCATCTTCTTGACGACGGGTTGCTCCTACTCGAAGAAGTTCTCCAAGGAATTCTATGCGGAAAACAAGGAAATGCTTCATAAGGTGAAGGAGGAATTCCGGTCGCATTACGAAACCAGGCCTTTCGCCATTGGCATTCGCGATCGCTATTTCGAACAGATCGAACTCCTCATCAAAACGGATAGCATTCGCTACATCTATGGATTCAACGTAAGTGATCCCAAACTCATCGACACGCTGCGCAAGTACCAGTTCGACATCGGGTATATGGAATCGCTGATCAACGACATGCAAGACCTGCACTGCACATGGCTCTCCAATCTCACCTACTACGAAAATTTCAACAAGAAGAATCTCGTCTTCCTTTCCATCAGGCACCGCAGGCTTGAATCATCCATCAAGAAGAACAAATACTTTACGCTCGCCTTCTTCGAATCACCACAACCTTTCGATGAGAAAGGGAGATTGCTCGACAAGGCCGACAAGAAGAAACCCAGACGCATCAACGGCGCGATCTTCTTTCGCATCGACGACCGCGTAGCCTTCGCCATTTCCAATAATTTTCGTTAAAAACCACTTTCCGAATTCACTCGAACAGGCATTTCAAACCCTGTGGCCTGTTTCTTGCGCTTCATCAACTAAATGAAATGCATGAAAGCGATTTTCTCAATAATGGTGATGGCCGCTGCCCTGCTACTTTCGCCAGGAGCGAATTCGCAGGAACAGAAGGATGTCGCGGCCATGCTGAAATCACAGAACTATACCTTCTTCGCAGAGACGGTCTCTCCAATGGCATCCCGCACACGACATCTCACCTCGAGATATGTCTTGCGCGTTACGACCGATACCATCGAGGCCGACCTCCCCTATTTTGGTCGTTCTTATTCCCCTACATACAACATGGCAGGCGGAGGCATCGATTTCACTTCGGTGGATTTCGACTACGCCACGGTGAAGAAGAAAAAGAAAAGATGGGAGATTATCATTCGTCCAAATGATGCCGGCGACGTGCAGGAACTGAATCTCACCGTGTTCGAGAATGGCCGTGCCGACCTCAGAGTAACCAGCAACAGCCGACAGGCAATCCGCTACAGCGGCTACATTGAGTGAATTTTAACAGGATGAGTGAATAAATATTCCTTAAAAGTGAATAACTAATAAAATTTGATTGATTGTTGAAAACTAAATTTGATATGAAACGGATCAACACAGAAATTGTGTAAGAAGTTTTCAATACCCAATCCGAACAATTCAACGCATATGGCTATTACTTATTCTAAGAATCTGCAATTTTCGCGTCTCATAAAGGCCGATGGGACACTAAGAGAATTCAATTTCAGGAAGCACAGCGATCCCAATGGCGGCTTCCAGTTTTCTGTAGACGTGAGCGACACCCGTAACAATCGCATCATCTTCAAAATGCATCAGGACGATAATCATTGGAGGATCGTTCAGACTTCACTGCCCGAATGGGTAACCACCAATGAAGAAATCCTGCATGAACTCATCCAGGAAGAGCTTCAAAGGGCTTCATAGTCCTCTTCACCGAATGGTTTTGGGCATTTAGAATTCTCAATCTGATACAGCCATATTCTGGCTGTATTTTGTTATGATTCAATGCAAAGTGGATCATACATATTTCCCATATCCGAGTATTCAGGGTATTCTGGCACAACTTTTAGAATTATACTATTAAACCTAATGCCATGCCTGGGAAGAAACCAACACGTCGTCGTGCCAGGGTGCAGGCCAAAGTTCAGGACAACTTCTCTGACGAGGCTACCCGCATGAAGGTGAGGCGTCACCTCTCCGACATTAATGACGTGATCTCCGAAAATGACATTCGCAATGCTAAGGTTCCCGGAATTGATGAGCCGGGGAAATTAAACAATGAGGAAGGAGCGAATGGACCCGGCCGATAGAGCTGCGGTAATACGAAAGGAATCGATTAGCTTCCATGTTGATCAGCAAAATATTTACCTGGAATGAAAGGAGTTAGTATTTCGGTTAAGAAGAAGTTTGCGAGCCTGGCCTTGTTGTCCATCGACCTCATCATCGTTCTCCTGCTCTTCGTATTCGCGCTGATCATCTTCTCGATGCTTGCCTATGGTGTGTTGAATCTCAAGAACGACGAATTCGATTTCGAAGTATTCGAAAGGCTTAGTGCAATCCAGAGTCCATCACTCACCAACTTCATGCAGGCCACAACATTCCTCGGCAATCACCAGTTTCTCATTCCTGCAAACCTCGTATTGATTGCTTACTTTCTCTTCATCAAAAAACACAAATGGTATTCGATAAAGATCCCTGTGATCGCAATCGGTGGTGTGTTGCTGATGTTTCTGTTGAAGACGATCTTCAATCGCCCCAGGCCGTTGATTCCATTGCTTGAACCTGTAAAAGGATTGAGCTTTCCAAGCGGTCATGCCTTGATGAGCGTTGCGTTTTACGGACTGTTAATCTTCATCATCTGGGAGAATGTAAAGGATCGTGTGGTGAAATGGTCGCTGACCGTCATTTGCCTCGTAATTATTTTGCTAATTGGATTCACCCGGATCTATTTGCGTCTTCATTACTTCAGCGATGTGATTGCAGGATTCGCCGCAGGCGTGATCTGGCTTTCGGTTTCCATCTGGGTAGTGAGAAGATTCGAGATGATAAGCCGGAGAAAGATCGAACCCGTATTAAAGGAACAGGAAAAAGTAGATAATAATGGTTGATGTGGTGATCGTGGGTGGAGGTCCCGCAGGACTGAACGCGGCGCTCGTGCTTGCAAGGTGCAGACGAAGCGTTTTACTCTTCGATACCGGTAAAGGAAGAAATATCCGCTCTCACGGCCTGCATAACTATCTCACCCGCGATGGAATACTTCCCGCCGACTTTCGCAAGCTGGCCCTTGCGGAAGTAAAGAAATATGGAGTGAAGATCATCAACCGCGAGGTGGTGCAGGCGCGTCGCAAGGGAAAGACTTCATTCGAAGTGGTGGACAAGAAGGGCGAACGCTATGTAAGCAGGAAGTTGCTGATTGCAACGGGACTCAGGGATAATCTGCCAACCGTGGAAGGGATGGGACAATTCTTCGGCAAATCGGTATTTCATTGCCCGTATTGCGACGCATGGGAAGTGCGAGATAAGAAGATCGGCGTCTACGCCAGGAATAAGAATGCCACTGAACTCTGCCTCTCGCTGCGCACCTGGTCAAGGGATATCACACTTTATTGCGACGGAAGAAACAATCTCAAAGATTCTGAATCGGCCATATTAAAGCGGCTCGGAGTGAGAGTGATCACGAGTAAGATCAACTGTCTGTCAGGTAAGGGCGAACAATTGAAAAAGGTAGTATTCAGAAATGGAGAAGAGAGCGAATGCGATGCCTTATTCTTTGTGAACGGATATCATCAGCAAGCGGAATTGCTGAGGTCGATTGGATGTTCGATCAACTCAAAAGGCGTGGCGGCGACGAACAGGCAACAGCAGACGAACATACCTGGACTTTATGTAGCAGGAGATGTGGCGAAGGACATGCACTTCGTGGTGGTTGCGGCTGCCGAGGGAGCGAAGGCTGGTGTGTCGATCAATAAAGAATTGCAGAAGGAAGGGTTGATCTAATCCGTGTTCATCCGTGAAATCCGTGGCCAAATATTCATTCCTGGGCACAACCATTGTACGCCAATCCGTGTTCATCAGTGAAATCCGTGGCCAAAAATCCTTCCGTAGCAACAACCATCGTACCACGGATTTAAAAGGAAGGGTTGATCTAATCCGTGTGCATCAGTGAAATCCGTGGCCAAATATTCATTCGTGGGCACAACCATTGAAATCCGTGGCCAAAAATTCCTCCGTGGCAACAACCATCGTACACAGATTAAATATGATTGCATATGATTTATTATGATCGATCATAATTCATCATAATAAATCCGCATACCATGGTCCATGAAAAATAAAAATCTATTTTAATAAAGTCTTCCCCTCCGCCACAATACACTCAATCGCCTTACGCACCTTTTCCTGCTGCTCCGCATCGAGTTCAATAACCACCTTCTCTTTATTACTGTCTGTAAACTCCATGCTGCTGATCATCCTCTTCGTCATGCGATCGAGGAGCGAGTTAGTGCCCTGAGCATTTCTAAAAATGACATGAAAGAATCCCTCGCAATTCATCGGTCCACCACTGCGGAAGTTAGCCTTCTGCCTCGTGCCATCGAAGAACATGGATACAACTGAGGCATCGTTGAAACATTTTTCCTTCCTGGAAAAGGAAAACATGATGTCGATTTCCTTGCTATCGGCATGCACCGACATAGAAACCCCATCGAGTTTGATGAATGAACTGGACACCTTCACTTCCTTGGTGTACGGGTCAGTTGTCCTTCTTGGCTTGCAATCCTGCGACTGCGCAAACAAGGGCAGCAGCGCGAGGGAGAGGATGAGCATTTTCATAGGGCCAAATTAATCAAATTACCGGTTGGCGAAAGGATGAAAAAGTTAATACTTGGCACATCTTTTTATTTATCTAAATAAAAACTCATGGAAAAGAAGAAAGAAGAGCAACAAATATTGGATAAAAAGAAGGAAGAGGAGATGA
>CBINHQ010000155.1:0-5969 GCA_966250475.1 uncultured Chitinophagaceae bacterium | reverse complement strand
GGTTGATGAGTTTTTGTTTGTTGAAACGTTTTTTTGGGGTTGATGCGTTTTTGTTGGTTGAACCGTTTTTTGTGGGGTCGAAACATTTTTCCTGTAGAGACGTTGCATGCAACGTCTCTACACGCAACGTCTCTACACGCGATCTATTCGGTATTATACGAACCGCCCGTTTCATTCAAAATATCGTGTATTGGAATTTTGAAATTGATTGAATCCGAAATTCGAAGGCTTCCCTTAAACTCTTAAACCCTTAAACCTATAAACCCTTAAACCTCCCTGAAACCCAAATACCCTACTGCATCCTTATCATCCTCCTTCCCCCATTATTCCTCTGCATCTCTTCCATCATCTTCTCACGTTCCTTGTTGAATTCCTCCTGGGTGTATCTCTTCTTGCCCGATGGAGCTTTGATTATATCAAGATTCACGTCGGGACTAATCTCAGTGGTGGTGTAGACCAACCTGTCATCGCCCACGCGAAGCTCGAGTATCAACCCAGGCAACTGACCCTGATATTCACCCGGACCCGCAGAGACCGGAATGCCCGGTGCAAACCACGCCGTCACCAGCGACGTATCGCTTACCTCTTTGCGCTCCATATTTCCATCCGTCATCACGGTTTGCATTCTCTTTGAATAAAGTGTTGCAGTTGCCTTCATGCAATTCTGCCCGAGGATGGTCTTGTTCTCACCCGTCATCTTCCACTTCATCGGGCGAATGCTGTCATCAATTATGAATTTCTTATCCATAATTTCCCGCTGCTCAACCCGGCGAGCTTTGGCGAAATCTGTAAATACCATATCATCCATGCCGGAAACCACCATCCTGAATTGCATGCCTCCTCCAGTGTTGATGGTTTCATCCTCCATCTCACGCTCCGCCTGCCTCCAGAGTGACTGGTTGTTGCCAAAATGCAATTCGAAATTATCCGTGCGCGACTTGGGCAGCATATTTTGAAACTCTTCGGCCGCACCCGAAAGCCGAACCTGCATTTGCATGGTCCTCGAATAGTTAACCCTTCCCTTGTCCATTTGTGCCAGGAGACTTCCCACGCATAGAATTGCAGTTGCAGTGAACAGTATCTTTTTCATTTTTACTTCTTTTCGACAAATCTATGGCTGTGCCCGACCAGAAGGAGTTAACGCACCTTTCTTTAATGTTAATGAAGGTTAATGTAGCGAAAACCTTACCCGGCTTGGATTACATTTGCATGCAATCTGAAGCATGAGCAGACTAAAATGGCTGGCAATACTGATGATCATCGCCATCGTGGCGATATCTGGCTTCCAGGTTTACTGGCTTCGGAACAACTATGACCGCGAAAGCCAGTCGTTGCACCTGAAAACCTCCACACTCTTTCACGAAACCGTGATGAGCCTGCACGCAGCGAAACTCTCTTTCAACGGCGATAAAGGAACCTGGCAGAATGCCAGGCAACTTCCCCGCATGCAGGCGCCGCTTCGTGTACGCGAGGTGCCGGGCATGTCTGTCATGAATATTCTCCAGGAAAAGATGAAGGACACCATCCTCCGCGACAGCGCACGATCCTTTTTTATTTCCTACTCCAATTCGATGACCTATTCCATGGATTCACTTCCCCCAACCCGTGAAGTGTTTCATAGAGTAATTGGTCGCGACTCCACGGGAAAGACCGTCGGACCAATCATACGCAACGAACGACTGTCTGGCGACAACCAAATCCTTCGCCTCATGATCAATGTTGACTCCACCATCAAAATGGACTCGGTGAAGATGGAGGATATGGAAGCTGCATACACGAAGACACTCGACCGCGAAGAAATAGATGTGCCATTCGACATTATTAAAATTGACTCTGCCATTAACAGTGGACCAAACGATGTGGTGATCGGATTCGTGCAACCCGTCACCTACAGGCTGAAACTCGGTGGAACCGCTCCTTACATCCTGGGAAAACTCACCATGCCCATCCTGTTTTCATTGTTCCTCGTAGGGATAAGCCTCGCCGCCTTCATCCTTCTCTACAGGAACCTGGCCAGGCAACACAGGCTCGTGCAATTGAAGAATGATTTCGTCAGCAACATCACACATGAATTGAAGACACCCATCGCCACAATGGGCGTTGCAATTGAAGCGCTCAGGAATTTCAACGCGATCAACGATACCAATCGCACCAGGGAATACCTCGACATCTCGCAGAACGAACTCCAGCGCCTCGGACTCCTCGTAGACAAAGTGCTCAAACTATCCATGTTTGGCAAGAAGGAAATGGACCTGAGACTCGAAACCGTTAACCTTCTCGACATAACAAACGAAGTTGTCAATTCCATGAAGCTGCAGATTGAACGGTCGAAAGGTACGGTTGCCATTCAGTCCTCAGGCGATGTAAAAGTGGAAGGCGACAGGCATCATCTCCTCAGCGTGATCTTCAACCTTGTCGACAACGCCGTGAAGTACTCAAAGGAAAATCCAATTATTGGAATTGACATATCCGAGCAAGGCGACGAGGTTGTCTTCATTATCCGCGATAATGGAATCGGAATTCCACCCGAATACAGCAAACGCATATTTGAAAAATTCTTCAGAGTGCCAGCAGGCAACACGCATAATTCCAAAGGTCACGGCCTCGGTCTTAGTTATGCCAAAGATGTAATCCGTCGTCACGGCGGCAGCATCACAATGGATAGCCAGCCCGGCGCAGGCTCCACATTCAAGCTAACCATTCCAAAAATTCAGAAATGAGTAAGAAACGAGTTTTATACGTGGAAGACGAACTTTTCCTCGGAAAAATAGTGAAGGAAAGCCTCGAAAGCAGAGGCTATGAAGTGTCAATGGAATCCGATGGCGCGCTTGTAACTGAATTGTTTCAATCCTCAAAACCCGATATCTGTGTGCTTGATGTAATGCTTCCAAACAAGGACGGATTTACCATTGCCGAAGAGATCAGGCAGGTGAACGACCAGGTTCCCATCATCTTTCTCACCGCACGGACTCAGACCGAGGACGTCATCAACGGATTCTCCAAAGGCGCGAATGATTATGTGCGCAAACCATTCAGCATGGAAGAGCTTATAGTAAGAATGGAGAATCTCCTCAAAATGTCCACGGAGCGGAACGACAACAAAGAAGCGCAAAAGGTAAACATCGGTGCATATACTTTCTATCTCAATCGCCAATTGCTGGTGAAGGATACCGATGCGCGCAAACTCTCATTCCGCGAAGCAGAATTGCTGAAACTGCTCTATGCGAACCGGGAAAGAATTGTCGACCGCAAAGACATCCTTAACCTCCTTTGGGGCTCCGATTCCTTCTTCAACTCCCGAAACCTCGACGTGTACATAACAAGATTGCGAAGCTACCTGCGCGAAGACCCTTCGCTCGAGATCATCACGATCAAAGGAATTGGCTACCGCTTCGTGTGTTGATCGCCCGTTGTAATTTTGAACTTAAGGCGATACAAACATTGCCTACCTTGCGCATATGCCAATCGCATTCGTTGCCGAAAGAATATTTACAGGAGAAGAATTCCTTCCCAATCACGCCGTAATTGTTGAAGAGGGAAGAATTTCAGAAGTAATTCCGGCAGGTAATATCTCATCCGATACGCAGACCATACAATTAGAAGGCACGCTTGCTCCTGCCTTCATCGATCTGCAGATCTATGGTGCGCATGGACGACTGTTCGCCGTTTACCCCGACACAGAATCCCTTCACAAACTCACGGACTATTGTCGCCAGGGCGGTGCAGCCAATTGTATGGTCACACTCGCCTCCAACGAATACGATGTTTTTCATAAAGGCATTGACGCGGTAAGAAATTTCTGGCAGAGCGGCGGCACAGGAATTCTCGGCCTCCACCTCGAAGGCCCCTGGATCAACGTGGCGAAACGTGGTGCGCATGTAGAATCACTGATTCATTCCCCGACCATCGAACAGGTAAAAGAGTTGCTTGACTATGGGAAGGATGTAATTAAAATGATAACCCTCGCCCCCGAAGTTTGTAGCAAAGAAGTCGTTCAACTAATTCTCTCAAGAGGAATAATCATTTCTGCCGGGCATAGCAATGCAACGTATTCGGAAGCGATAGCAGGATTTGAGAATGGAATCACCACAGTGACTCACCTTTACAATGCCATGAGTCCGCTGCATCACCGCGAGCCAGGACTGGTGGGAGCAACGCTCAATCATCATTCAGTCGCGGCAAGCATTATCCCCGATGGGCACCATGTAGATTTTGCGGCGATTTCAATTGCAAAGAAATTGATGAACGACCGGCTTTTCGTTATCACCGATGCAGTGACAGAAACCGATAGTGGGTACTATCCGCATAAACTCGCCGGCGATAAATACGAATCGGAGGGCATACTAAGTGGCTCCGCGCTTACGATGGGTAAAGCTTATCTCAATCTCATCAAACACGCTGGCATCGAAGACTCGGAAGCGCTGCGCATGTGCAGCCTTTATCCAGCGCGGGTAATCCGCATGCAGGATGAAATCGGTGCGATAAAGAAAGGATGCCGTGCCGAAATGGTCAGCATCGTCAATGATGAGATCAGCTTAGTGAATTTATCAACTTCCGGAAAGTAAACCCATCATCACTTCGGCCACTTCTCAATCTTATTATTTATCGGAGGTATCGTGCGCAGGTACGCATACAATGCCCGAAGGTCGCTGTCCGTCATTCCTGAGATCAAACTCACAGGCATGATGGTGTTTTCCTTACCGGGATTGTAACTATAGTTTTCTTCCTTGCGGTATTGCGAAAACTTCTCGAGGAATTGCTCCTCCGTCCACTTGCCGATTCCCGTTTCAGGATCGGAGGTGATGTTTGCCGAAGTAACCTTGAAGTGACCAACATCGAAGGAGAATCCTCCTGCAAACATCTTCGTCATATCAGGACCCTGTGGTGTCATCGGTGTATGGCAGGTGCCGCAATCCGCAATGTTCGCGATATATTCTCCGTACTTCACAGGATCTCCATGCGAGGGACGCACATTATCATCAATGGACGGCTTGAGGAGCGGTGCAGGATAGAACATGGAAATCGGTGCGAGGAGCTTGCGGTCCGGCACTTTATTGTTTATTGGTTTCAAAGTCTTCAAAAACGCTACTATGCTCATCAAATCCTCCTTTGCCATCTTGTTGTAATGCATATACGGCATAATGGGAAAGAGCGTATCGCCATTCTTGCTGATGCCTTGTGTGAGTGCACGAATAATCTCATCATCGGTCCACGTACCAATTCCTGTTTCATTGTCAGGAGTTATGTTCTTCGCGTACACTTCTCCCGGCACACCCGCAAGTTTCTGGTCGAACAACATCCCACCTTGGCCATGCGTGCCCATCACCACCGGACCGGAATATTTTGTGAAATCACGTTTGCTGTGACAATCGATACAGCCCGCTACATTCACGGACAAATAACGCCCGCGTTCAATCACGGCATTTATCGAATCTGTATTTACTGTTGCCTCTTCAGAAGCAGTTATGGAACTGTTGCAGGAAACCAGGTAAGCCGCGCCCATGCAGGTAACGACGACCAAGGTTAGAATGGCTGGCAATCTCATGGAAGGTAGTTTTGGTTGAAAATGAAGGATAAGGTATGAATAATTCTTTTAATGTCAAGCCTCAAATCATTTAATGCAAAACAATTCGGCTCCCAATTCCCTTCATCCCTGGTAATTCATGGCAATCATCAACCCCTATCGCGTAATAACCCTGAAGTTTCCTCCACCTCCCATGCTTTGATTCAATCCCGTTTTGCTAAGGCTGTAGGTAAAGCTCAGCAGCGCGAAACGTCTGATGTTGTTTACCCGCACATCCTCGATGTAGTTCTGATTCGTATTCCTTGTAATGCCCAGGTTTTGATTGAGCATGTCAGAAACGCTAAGCTTGATTTCCCCGCGATTGAACTTGAGGAATTGCTTGCTGATGCTCGCATTCCACAGAGGAATATCCGCGTTATACCCTTCCGCACGCATGCTGTTGATC